>JBFJXC010000136.1:0-8960 GCA_041623325.1 Lentisphaeria bacterium
CACCTGGCCGCGCTCCACGTTCGCCCGCCCACGGAAACATTGCAGGCTCACTTTCTCGGTCTCCACATCCAGAACCTTCACAAAGACAATGCAAAATCTTTTGCCTTCCAAATACTCGAATCGTGCCATCGGCCTTCACTATCCTGTCGTCGGTCCATATTGTTTCCCGGCCTATGGCCAGAGCGCGTAGGCCTTACTCTACCGCCACTTTCCCATGCGGAAAGCCCTGGGCTTGCCAGCCTGTCGAAACCCGCTGGGAACTAGAGGCTCGTCCCCCTCCCCCGCCTGAAACTCCCCAACACCTCCCCCAACTCCCGGCAACGCAGAACGGCGGTGGCCAGCAAATACGCTCCCCCTAGCACCAACCCCGGAACCAGGTTTTGAACCAGCAGATGGGAGTTCCCAAGAGCGGCCAGGACCGCGTGCGCGGCCATACCGGCCGCCAACGCGGCCAGGGCCGTCTTGCAGACCGGCAGCAGCAGGCCGCGCAACCGGAAGGTCGGCAGCCGGCGGCGGGTCAGGCCCAGCAGCAGGCCAACGTTCAGCCAGGCGCAAATGGTGGTGGCCAGGGCCAGCCCGCCCTGCTTTAGAAACTGCATCAGGATCAGATTGAGGACGACATTCATGACCAGGCAAAGCAGGGCGATCCGGACCGGAGTGCGCGTATCCTGGGCGGCATGGAACGGGGTCACGGCCACCTTGGCACAGACAAAGGCCGGAAGGCCGGGCAGATAAAACGCCAGGGCCCACAGGGTCTCCCGGCCGCTGAGTTCGCCAAAACTGCCGCGTTCGAAGAGCAGGCGGACCATGGGCTCGCGCAGCACCCAGAGAGCGGCCAAGGCCGGCAAGGTCAAGAAAAGCACCTGACGCAGCGCATAGCTGACGGTCCAGCCCATGGCCTCTTGATCGCCACGGCTCCAGGCCCTGGCCATGACCGGCAGAGTGTTCACCCCCATCGCCACCCCGAAAAGACCCACGGGAAGCAAGACCAGACGCTGGCTGAAATACAGCGAGCTGGTGGCCGTGGCCCCCAGGTAGAAGGCCAACATCCGATCGACCAGGGTATTGAGCTGCAGAATGCCGACCCCGAACAGAACCGGAACCAGCAGCCCAAGCACTTTGCGCACCTCGGGCGCATGGCGGGAGGGCGAAAAACGGAAAGATAGACCCATGCTCCGGCAGCGCCAGAGCGGCGCCACCAGCTGAGCCACTCCCGCCCCCAGCACCCCTGCCACCAACAGTGCCGGGCGCATCCGGCTTGCTTCCGGCAGCCGCCCGACTCCCACAGCGGCGGCAATCAGGAATAGATTCAACAGCACCGGCGAAAAGGCGGGAACCGCGATCCGGCGAAGGCTGGTCAGCACGCTGCCAAGCGCCCCTGCCAAGCAAACCAGCAGGGCATAGGGAACAAACCAAGCCGTCAACTCAAGACCCAACCGGATGTGAGCCCGGGCCTGGGTCAGGCACCATCCCGACAGCCAGGCGATCGCCATCACGGCCAGGACCATCCCGCCCAGCGCCACCGCCAGCACGGATATCACCCGGCAGGCACCCTGCCAAGCCGTTTGCCGGTCCTCCTTCTCCAAAGCCTCCGAAAACACCGGCACAAACGCCGCCGCAAATGCCCCCTCCCCAAACAGTCCCCGGAACAGATTCGGAATGGTGAAGGCAAAAACAAAGGCGGCCATCAGCGGCCCCGTTCCCAGAACCGAGGCAAACAACACATCGCGCCCCAGGCCCAGAACCCGGCTCACAAGCACCCCGCTGCCGTAGACCAGCATCCGACCGCTCAGTCCCGTTGACGAATCGCTCTTCACGCCCAAACCACCTTGTTCTGACTACTTCGGATCGGGTCTCGGACAGTCCCCCCCAGCCCGACTGTCCGACCAACCGGCACCAAACCCCACAGTATGCCCCCTGCCCACCCCTCTTTCAAACCCCAACGACCACTTGACTGCCACCCGGCCGCGCCTATTGTATACAATGTGCAAAAAACCGAAAGGATCCCCTCCCGATGACCCCGACGATTGTCCAGATGATCCACCAGCGCCTGAAGACCGGCAAGCCCACCCGCATCCTGGCTTTCGGCTCATCCAACACCGAGCGCCGCTCCACCGGCATGCACTGGTTCGACTGCCTCGATCTGGCCCTCCAGCAGACCTACGGCCGAACACACCGCTGCCACAACACCGGCGTCGGCGGCCACACGGCCGGGGATCTGCTGGCCCGTTTCGAAGAAGACGCGGCCCGTTACAGCCCCCACCTGGTTTTCATCACCATCGGCGGCAACGATTCCCATCCGGACCGAAACATCAGCCGTGAACAGTTCGAGGCCAGCCTGCGCGAGTTGCACCGGCGCTTCCAGGCCATGGGCAGCGCGGTCATCTTCCAGACCTACTACTCCCCCGACCCCGCCCAGTGCGAACCCGACCGACTTCCCGGCTTCTACACGTTCATGGACACCGTCCGCGCCGTGGCCGCCGACACCCAGTCCGGACTGATCGACCACCTGGCCCGTTGGGAACCCTTCCGCAAAGCCCATCCCGGACGCTATGCCACCATGATGCTCGACGGCTTCCATGTCAGCCGCCACGGCAACATGGTCATGGGCCTGGATCTGGCCGAGGCATTCGGCGTGAGGCTCGGCCAGGACGCCCCCGAATACTGGGCCTACGCCCGCGAAAACCAGCAACTGATGAATGCGTGCCAATGAGGATTCAGCATAATTCCCTGGCCGAGCGCGTCTACCAGCGCCTGCTCGGCCAGATCGTCTCCGGCAACCGGCAGGCCGGAGAGAAACTTTGCGAAGAGGCGGTCTGCGCCGAATTCGGGGTTAGCCGCACCCCGGCCCGGGAAGCGCTCATGCTGCTGACCCGCGAGGGCCTGGTAGAGCGCGTCCCCCGCCGCGGCTGCTTTGTCAAAACCTGCGACCGCCGGGACATCGCCGAACTTTTCCAATGCCGCCGATTGCTGGAAAGCCAGGCTCTGGAGCTGGGTTTCGAGCGTATTTCCCTCGCCAAGCTGGAGTCGGTCGAGGCCCTGCTGGACCACGGCGATCCGGAAAGGCAGCGGCAAGCCTCGCTGCAGGCCGATGAAAAACTGCACGAGCTGATCGCGGCCGCCTGCCCCAACCGCCATTTGGCCGCTTTCGTCCGTCAGTTGCAAACCCGAACCCGCCCATTCCGTTCGCACCGCACCCTCAACAGCCAGGAGATCGCCCGCATCTCCCAGGAACGCCGCGACATTGTGGCGGCCATCCGCAGCGGCCGCAAGGCCGACGCCGTCCGACTGCTGGGAGAGCATATTCTGCAAGGCCAAGCCCTCTACGGGAGCGATGAAACGTAAAACCCAAGGGCGGCTAGCTCGAACCTGACCCCCTGAACACCCTGCCCCCTCACCATGAACCTGAAAAAACACTTCCTTCCCGTCGGCCTGATGATTGCCGTCGCCATCTCGCTGCTCTTTGCCGGTCCCGGAGCGTTTCTGAAACAGAGCGGCCTGGTGCCATGGCTGATCGTGGCCATCTTTTTGATCAATGGCTGGCAGTTCAGGCTGAGGGAAGCCAGGCTGGATGCCCGCTTCGCCCGTGCTTTCGGGGCGGGGGCCCTGCTGACACTGGTCGGCGGGCCAATCCTCGGACTGGGGACGGCCAAGTTGTTCGGCCTGCACAGCCCGCTGCTACTGGGGCTGGTGGTCATGGCCGCCATGCCCACCACCCTGTCGTCCGCCACCGTCATCACCTTCGCCAACGGCGGCAACGCCGCCTGGGCCCTGTTCATGACCGTCGGCTTCAACCTGGTCGGAATCTTCTCCATTCCCTTCATGCTGCAACGCTGCCTAGGCCACATCGATGGGCTCCAGATCTCCTCCGGGGCCCTGCTGACCAAGCTGATGGCGTTGGTTTTGCTCCCTTTCCTGGCCGGATTGGCCGCGCGCCGACTGGCCCCGAAACCAGTCGACACCCATCCCTTGGTCGCATTCATCCCCTCCACCTGCGTCATTCTGACCGTATGGGCCTCCCTCTCCGCCTCGCGGGAAATGCTCCGCGCCCTGCCCCCCCAACTTCTGCCCATCATCGGCTTGGCAACCTTGGCGGTTCACCTCCTGCTTCTGATGGCCGCATCCGGCCTGGGCCGAACCCTGAAACTCAAGTCCGCCGAGCGCATGGCCTTGGCCTTCACCGCCTCCCAGAAAACCATGCCGGTGGCTCTCAGCGTTCTGACCGCCTTGGGGGCGGACTCCGGGCCCGCCGTTCTGGTCTGCCTGATCTTCCATTTCCTTCAACTGCTCGGCGACTCCTTCATCGCCAGCCACCTGGCCTGCCCCTCCACAGCACCCCAACAGGCAGCGCAAGCAGAATGTTGACTGCCCCTGAGCAGCGCATCCCCACTGACGCCGGGAGGGACTCCTCCCGGCGTGGAAAGGGGCGCCGGCACCGATAGCCTAAGGTACGGCCTAGCGGTCGACCCGGGCGCCGCCGCCTTTCATGACCTTCTCGACTTCGGCCAAGGAGGCGGTGGTGGTGTCGCCCGGAGTGGTCATGGCCAGGGCGCCATGGGCGGCGCCGTAGTTGATCACCGCTTCCGGGGCCTTGCCCTCCATCAGACCGTAGATCAGACCGGAGGCAAAGGAGTCGCCCCCGCCGACCCGGTCGTAGATCTCCAGGTTCGTGCGCATGACCGCATCGTAGAACTGGCCGCCGCTGCAGAGGATCGCGCCCCAATCGTTGGTGGAGGCGGTTTTGGCGTTTCGCAACGTCGTGGCCACGGCCTTGAAGTTGGGAAACTGCTCGACCGCCTTCAGGATCATCTTTTTGAAGTTGGCCGGATCGATCTTGGAGCAGTGCTCATCCAGGCCTTCCACCTCCAGGCCCAAACACGCGGTGAAATCCTCCTCGTTGCCGATCATGACATCGATATAGGCGGCGATGGCCCGGTTGACTTCCCGGGCCTTCTCCTTGCCGCCGATCCCCTTCCACAGGGATGGGCGGTAGTTGAGGTCGTAGGAGACGATGGTGCCGTACTTCTTGGCGGCCTGCACGGCCTCCAGCACCACCTCGGGGGTCGTCTCCGACAGAGCCGCGAAAATGCCGCCGGTGTGGAACCAGCGGGCTCCGTCACGCCCGAATATCCGGTCCCAGTCGATGTCCCCGGCCTTGAGCTGGGACACGGCGGTATTGCCGCGGTCGGAGCAGCCCACGGCCGCCCGCACCCCGTAGCCCCGCTCGGTAAAGTTCAATCCCAGGCGGGTGTTGCGGCCAATGCCGTCGTACTCCACCCATTTGACGTACTCCATATCGACCCCGCCCTGGTAGATCAGATCCTCGAGCAGGCGCCCCACGGGGTTGTCGACAATGGCGGTGACCACGGCGGCACGCTTGCCGAAACAGCGCTTCAGACCGCGGGCCACATTGTACTCGCCGCCGCCTTCCCAGGCCCGGAAATGGCGGGTGGTGTGGATGCGCTCCTCGCCGGGATCCAACCGGACCATGACCTCCCCGAGGGAGACGATATCGTACTTGCATTCGGACGCGGGTTTGACTTGAATCGGATCCATGATGTTTCTCTCCTTCTTAGCGGACATTGAAATTGCGGCCGGTCACCCGGGTAACCTCTTCCAGGGAGGCCTTGGCCAGGTCCAGCCCCGGATACTGGGCGGCCCGGCGATCGTCGATCAGCTGTTTGACCTTCTTGAGTTCGGCGGCCAGCAGGGCGTAGTCCCCCTGCGAGAGGATGCGATCCATGGTGGCCTTCTCGATCATGCTGAAGGAGCCGCCCAGAATCAGCACCCCCGCCTTGATGTAGTCCGGAATGTTCCCGCAGTCCGTCCCGCCGGTTGGCATGATGCTGATCATCTTGTGAATGGCCGGGTCCACCCCCTTGATGAACGGCACGCCGCCCACCACCGAGGCCGGAAACAGCTTGCAGAAGTTGGCGCCCAAGGCATACTGGCTCACGATCTCCGTGGCGGTCCCGCACCCGGGAACGATCGGCAGCTTGCCGGCATACTTGCCATAGGTGGCCTCGCTGAAGTTGATGGCCGACACCAGATAGTCCGCACCGGCCTCGACCATCTCCTCCACCGAGGGGATCGGAGCGTCCGGATGCTGGCGGTTGTAGACCGCCCGCATGGCCGGAAAGTCGATCAGGCTGGCCGCCCCGGTCCGGAATTTGGGCTTTTCCTGCTTCAGGCGCCGCACTTTCCCGACCGAATCGCTGATCCGGCAGGTCACTTCCATGTTGTTGATGCCAGCCGCCTGCAAGGCCTCGGCCGTCCTGACCACGTCCAGCTTCTCCGAGTTGAATACCAGAATAAAGCCATCGCGCACCAGCGTTTCCAATGTCTGTTTCATGATCGTTCCTTTCATTGTTTTTCCTCTGAAGACCGCCGCGGCAGCCGCGCCTCCGCCCACCTTCGCGCCAGCCGCCCACCCAACTTAACCACCCGCCCGCAACGCACAATTAAAATAAAACGCACAATGGTTGAAAAATGCGAACACGACGCCCTCTTAAGAGCAAAGACTCGGTCGGCGTCGGCCACAAGCGGGATCCGCCCCGTCCGACGCCCCCCAAACCCCCGAACCCTTCTATGAAAAACGTCCTCATCGCCCTGGAAGCGCATCGCGGCCCTCTGCTGGAGGGCATCGCCGAATATGCCCGCCGCCACGACTGGCACCTGTCACTGGAAATGGTCCCCAATCCGGGCAACATCCCCTGGGGCTGGGACGGAGACGGCATTCTGACCATGCTGATCCGCGACGACACCGACCTGCCGCGTTTCGTGGCCTCCTGCGCCAAACCCACCGTCAATCTCGAAGGGCGGCGCATGGCAACTCCCTACCCGCGCGTGCTCACCGACGTCACCCTGGCCGCCGCCATGGCCTTCGACTATTTCCGACTCAAGGGCTTCGTCAACTTCGCCTTTTACGGCTATCGGCACTCGGTCCGCGGCCAGGATTTCGCGGCCACGGTCCGGCGCCATGGGTTCGAATGCAACGTGCTGTACGAGTGGGGCGGCTCCTGGCAGGGCGAGTTGGAAATCACCGGCGACTGGCTCAGGAAATTGCCCAAACCGCTGGCGGTTTTCTGCTGGTCCGACTATGCCGGAGCCCGTTTCGTGGACATGGCCCGCAGCCTGGGCTATCGCGTACCCGAGGACATTGCCGTGCTGGGCATGGACAACGACGAACTGGTCTGCGACTGCACCGCCGTGCGACTGTCCAGCATCCAAACCGACATCAAGGTGGTTGGCTACGAGGGCGCCGCCCTGCTCGACCGCCTGATGAACGGCCGGCAGCCGGACAGCGCCGATCGCTTCATTCCCCCACGGGAGGTGGTCGAGCGCGGCAGCACCGACACCCTGGCCGCCGACTCCCCCGCCGTGGCCGCCGCCGTCCGCTTCATGAAGAGCCATTATGCGGACTTCATCAAGGTCGCCGACGTGGTCGCCGACGTCCGGATTTCCCGCCGGGGCCTGGAAAAGGCCGTCCTCGCCGCCCTCGGCAAAAGTCCTCGCCAGGTTCTCGAGCAGATCCGCCTGGACCGGGCCAGGGTTCTGCTCAGACAGACCGACGACAAGGTCGCCGAGATTGCCAGACGGGTCGGCATGAGCGACCCCAAACACTTCTCCACCCTCTTCCGAAACTCCCTCGGCCTCTCCCCCCGTCAGTACCGCCAGCAATGGCAGGGACCGGCCCGAAGCGCAATGCCTGCCGGGGATAAATGAAAAACGGTCGGCCGCCTGCCTCTGCAGACGGCCGGCCGTGGCCTAGGCGATTGAATCCGGCCCTAGATGTACTGGTTGAGGATGCCTTCGTACAGTTCCTGCTTACCGCTGATGGCAGCCGGCTCGCCGTTGGCCGCCGCGAAATCCCGAAGATCCGCCAAACTCAGCTGACCGTTCTCGAAAGCGGCGCCCTGACCACAGTCGAAGGAGGCGTAGCGCGCCTGGCGCCGCGCCCGGTAGTCGGACTTCTCCAGAACATCGTTGGCCACCAGCAGAGCCCGGGCGAAGACATCCATCGCCCCGATATGGGCAATAAATATGTCCTCGAGGTCGGTGGAGTTGCGGCGGACCTTGGCATCGAAATTGACCCCTCCGGCCCCCAGACCCCCCGCCTCCAATATGACCAGCATGGCCTCCACGGTCTCGTACAGATTCAGCGGGAACTGGTCGGTATCCCAGCCGTTCTGGTAGTCGCCGCGATTGGCGTCGATGCTGCCCAGCAATCCCGCGTCGGCGGCGGTCTGAAGCTCATGCTGGAACGTGTGCTGGGCCAAGGTGGCATGGTTGACTTCGATATTCAGCTTGAAGTCGTCCTGCAGGCCATACCGCTGCAGGAAACCGGCCACCGTGGCGGCGTCGAAATCGTACTGATGCTTACTGGGCTCCATCGGCTTGGGCTCGATCAGGAAGGTGCCCCTAAAGCCCTGCTGGCGGGCGTAGTCCCGGGCCATGGCCAGGAACCGGCCCATGTGATCGAGTTCGCGCTTCATGTCGGTATTCAGCAGGGACATGTAGCCCTCGCGTCCACCCCAGAACACGTAGTTCTGGCCGCCGAGGGCGATGGTGGCATCGATGGCGTTCTTGACCTGGGCGCCGGCAAAGGCCAGCACCGGAAAGTCGGGATTGGTGGACGCTCCGTTCATGTAGCGTGGGTTGCTGAAGACGTTGGCGGTGCCCCAGAGCAGCTTCACGCCGGAGGCCTGCTGCTTGGCCTTGGCGTAGTCGACCACGGCCTGCAGGCGCTTTTCGGATTCCAGCAGGGTCCGACCTTCCTGAACCAGGTCGAAGTCGTGAAAACAGTAGAACGGGATGCCGAGCTTGGTGAAGAACTCGAAAGCGGCGTCCATTTTGTCCTTGGCCTGTTGGATGGGGTCGGCTGCCCCCAGCCAGGGAAAGGCATGGGTCGGACCGCCAAAGGGATCGGCCCCGGTGCCGCAGAAGCTGTGCCAGTAGGC
>JBFJXC010000137.1:0-8946 GCA_041623325.1 Lentisphaeria bacterium
AAGCGAAGACGTACCCGATATCGTAACCTCGGGCCTGTCCAGTGTGGCGGTGCGGGTGCCGCGCCATCCAGTCGCCCTGGCCCTGCTCAAGTCCGCGGGCGTGCCGGTAGCCGCCCCCAGCGCCAACCGCTTCAGCTCGGTCAGCCCCACGACCGCCAACCACGTCCGCGAGGAATTGGGCAGCGAGGTGGAGCTGATCCTGGATGGGGGACCGTGCCAGGTGGGGGTGGAATCGACCATCGTTTCCTTCACCAAATGGCCCCAGTGGCGTCCGGCCCTGCTACGCCCCGGCGGCATCTCCCTGGAGGAAATCGAGGCGGTGATTGGCCCGGTCCTGCATAAACAGCCCGGCCAAAAGGCCATTCTGGCCCCGGGCATGATGGCCCGCCACTACGCTCCCCGCACGCCGGTTTATCTCTCCGAAACCGCCTCGGCACGGGACTACCCCGGCCTGCGGGTGGGATTGTTAACCCTGCAACCCGAACCGAAAGCCTCCCGATGGGCCGCCATGGAAATTCTCTCCCCACAGGGCGATCTCTGCGAGGCCGCCGCCGGCCTTTTCGCCGCCATGCGGCGACTCGACTCCCTCAAGCTCGACATGATTCTGGCACGCCCAGTGCCCGACCATGGATTGGGGCGGGCCATCAACGACCGCCTGCGACGAGCCGGACAAAAGCAAGAGGACCCAGCCGAAGGACTCGGGTCCTGACCCGGGCGACGGGAACGTGGAGAGCCGACGGCTGCCCCCCTCAGGACGCCTTGCTGCCCCCACCGGCTTGCGGCTGACCGCCCACAATCGAAAACAAGTCCGGCTGCTCCTCATTTGAACGACGGCGCTTGTAACGGTAGTCCACCTTGTAGCCCATCAGCTCTTTGCGAGCCGCGCTCCAGGAGCCGAAACGGCGCACGGCCGTGGCATGAACGGCCGGATAGTTATTCTGCACATTCGACGACGACATGTGCACGGCCTGCTTCTGCAACTTGCCCAGTATGGCTAGTACCTCTTCCTTGGTCATACTGACTCGCATGGCAATGTGACGGTAGTCCAGCCCGCAGGACTCCACGGCCTTGCGCCAGCAGCCGAAACGACGCACGGCCGCATGGTAAAATTTGGGACAGGCCGACTCCATGGCCTTGGCATTCAGATCGTTGCCCTTCCGGTAGTCCGACAGAATCCGCTGCCGGACCTTCTCGTCGCTCCAGCGGTTATAGCGGCGAAACTCGCTCTCTTTGATGCCGGCCGCTTCCAAAGCCGCCTTCCACGAACCAAAGTGCCGGTCGCAAATCGCCGCGCTGGCCAGGGACGAATGCTTGCTCTTGCTGACCACCCGCCAACTCAGGTCATCCCCGGCTTTGTACGCCGCCTTGATCCCGGCCACGATCTTCTCCTTCGTCCAGCGCCGGGTCCGGCGAATCTGATCGTAGTCGAAGCCGGCGGCCGTAACGGCGGCCTCCCAATTGCCAAAGTAACGGAAAGCGGCCCGATGCAGAGTCTGATAATGTTCATGGATGTAGGAGGAATATATCGGCACTCCCTTGGCATGGAGCTCGCAAATATATTCGGCGATGACCTCAGTATCCCAAATCTTCTCAAACACGGACCTGCTCTCCCAAAATGGAAATGCCCGAAAGCACGCGCGGCGCTTCCAACACAATAGCGGACCAATCGCCACGACGGTAAAAACTCAACAAACAGCGGTCTCCCTTTGCCCCACAAAGAAGGCCATAATATATAAAACAACCACGGGAAAATCAAGAGGACGGCCCGACAGGCCCGCGACGGAAGCCATCGGCTTCCAATCCGCAGGCTTGAGGTCCTCACCGCAGGGGCTATGGTACCCTCTTTTTCAAACCAACCGCCCGTGGACCCCCATGCACGCCATTGAATCTGCCATCAACGCCCACCCTGCCCTAGCCTGGTTCGTTCTACTGGCGGCCTTTGCCGTTCTGGCCAAATGCGCCGACACTTTCGTTGACAGCGCCGTGGCCCTGGCCAACCGCTTGCGGATCCCCAAGCTGGTCATTGGTATCGTTTTGGTTTCGTTCGCGACCACCGCTCCGGAGCTGGCCGTCTCTTTGACTGCCGCCCTCAAGGGCAGCCCGGAAATGGCCTTGGGCAACGCAATCGGCTCGGTCATCTGCGACGACGGCCTGGCCCTGGCTTTGGCGGGCATTTTCGCCGTGGGCAGCATCAAGGTCATGCCCAACATCCTGCGCACCTCGGGGATCTTCCTGGTCGGGATCTGCCTCTTGACCTTCGGCTTCGTCTTCCGGGATTTCACCCTCTCCTTTGGCGAAGGCGCCCTGCTGATCACCCTTTTCGCCTGCTACCTGGCCTTCATGGTCCGGGAGCACAAAAAAGGGGTGCTTCAGGGCGACTTGGAAACCGAAACCTCCGAAACCTACCAGCAGATGACCCCTCTGCGCATGGGCATTCTCTTCGCCGTCAGCCTGGCCGGCATCATCCTGGCCTCGGAATTCGTCGTCACCTCGGCCACCTCGATCGCCCGCTCCCTGCATATCCCCGAGACGGTCATCGCCTTGACCCTGGTCGCGCTGGGCACCTCCATCCCGGAAGTGGCCACCTGCGTGGTCTCGGCCCGGAAGGGACATGGGGAACTGGCCGTGGGCAACATCATCGGAGCGGACATTCTGAACATCTGCTGGGTGGCCGGAGCCTCGGCCATGGCCAACAATCTGACCCTGACCCACAAGCAGGTCTACTTCATGTTCCCGGCCATGTTCGCCATCGTGCTGGCCATGCTGGCCATGCTGGCCTGCGGCCATCGCCTCACGCGTGCCAAAGGAGTCGCCCTGCTGCTGATGTACCTGGCCTACCTGGCGGCCACCGTCGTGATCTTTCCGCCGCAGTAGACGTCAGCCGACATTGAGATGGTAGTAGTTGTTGATCTCGCCGGCGCGGCGGAAGATGGTGGCGATCAGAGCGACCCGGATCCACATGCCATTGCGGACCTGCCGCCAGTAGACCGCCCGTGGGTCCGAGTCCACCTCCAAGGCGATCTCCTGGCGCCTGGGCAGCGGGTGCATAATCACCGCCGAGGTCTTCAGTAGCTTGAGATGGGCGGCGGTGAAATAGAACCGACTGGAATCGATGGCCTTGCTCTCTCCCGGGGTCTGATCCCACTCGTCCTGGATTCGGGTCATGTAAATGGCATCGGCAAGGGGAATGACCTTTTCGAAATCCCCGCAAACCTCGTAATCCACCCCCGCCGCCTCGAGCTGGGCCAGAACATCCCCACCCACCTGCAACTGGGGCGGCGCCACAAAATACTGCTTGACGCCGGGATAATGGATGAGCAGCGTGGACAGAGAGCGCACCGTGCGGCCGCGGGCCAGGTCGCCCACAAAGACAATGCTCTTGCCTTCGATGCCACCGCTCTTCTCGAAACTGCGCTGCAGGGTGTAGATGTCCAGCAGGGCCTGGGTCGGATGCTGATCCTTTCCGGACCCGGCATTGATGATCGGCACCGGCCTTTCGGTATTGGACAGCAGCCACGCCATCTTCTCGGCAAACCCCTGCACGGGGGAGCGCATGATCAGCAAATCGAAATAGGAGCTGAAGGTGCGCACGGAATCCTCGGTGGACTCCCCCTTCATTTCGCTGGAGGTGCTGCTGCCGCGGACTTCGCCCAGCTGCATGCCCAATATCTGACAGGCGGCATAAAAGGAAAGGAACGTGCGGCTGCTGGGCTGGGCAAAGTAAAGCATGGCCCGCTTGTGGTCCAGCAATCCCTGCAGGAAATGCATCCCCGCCTTGCTCTTGGCTATTTTGCGAATACGGGTGGCCAGCGTGCCCAGATCGTCCAGCATGGCCCGGTCGAACTGCTGGGCCAGCAGCGTATGATAGGGCCCCCCGCTTTCCCGTTGGAGATAGTCGGCCTTCTCCGCCAGATCCAAGCCCTGGTAACCTTCCCATGAAATATTGATCAGTCGCTTACTCGGCTCCACCGGCAACCTCCGTTCGCTTGTCTGCAACCACCATTTTCCGATTAGACCAGGGTGGCAACCATCATGGCCTTGATCGTATGCATCCGGTTCTCCGCCTCGTCGAAAACCTTGGAGAAAGAGGCCTCGAACACATCGTCCGTCACTTCCAAAGCTCCAAGCTGCCGGGTCACCTCGGTGTCGGTATTGTGGAATGCCGGCAGGCAATGCAGGAAAATCACCTCGTCGGTCTCCAGATTGCCGGTGGCTTTCATCAGCTCCATGTTCACCTGGAAGGGCTTGAGCAGCTCCACACGCTCGGCGAACTTGCTCTCCTCCCCCATGGAGACCCAGACATCGGTGTACACCACGTTGGCCCCGGCCACGGCCCGGGCGGGATCGTGGCAGATTTCAATCCGGGAACCGTTCCGGGCAGCCGCCTTCTGAGCCCGGGCCACCCAGTTTTCGCTGGGGTTCAGTTCCTCCGGGCAGCAATTGACAAAATGCACCCCGGCCTTGGCGCAGCCAAGCATCAACGAGTTGCACACATTGTTGCGGCCGTCGCCCATGTAGACCACCTTCAAGCCCTTCAGATAGCCGAAGGCTTCCTGCACGGTCATCAGATCGGCCAGAATCTGGGTCGGGTGGGCATCGTCGGTGAGGCCGTTCCAGACCGGCACTCCAGCGTACTCAGCCAGCAGTTCCACAGTCCGGTGCTCGAACCCGCGAAACAAGATGCCGTCAAACATGCGCCCCAGAACCCGCGCCGAATCAGGAACGGACTCCTTCTTGCCGAAATGAATGTCGTTCTTGCCCAGATAGGCCACCGCGGCCCCCTCGTCCTGGGCGGCCACGGTCGCGGCCGAACGGGTTCGGGTGGACGGCTTCTCGAAGATCAAGGCCAGATTCAGACGGGACAGATGCTGGGGCATGTCGGCCCGCTTGGTTCGCTTGTCCTGTTTCAGCTGCACGGACAGCTGGACGAGGTCCAGCATTTCAGCATCACTCAAGTCGTCCAGAGTCAGTAGACTCTTGCCGCGCAATCCTAGATTCGATTTCACAATACGATTCCTTCCCTGTGGCACGAAAGATCTTCTGCGTAAAAAGAGGCCATAACTTAGCCCCTGAGGCAGCCGGCGCAATGGCCGGCGTCGGGGCCGCTCAGGCCCCAGTGCGGTTGGCGGGAAAAACGGGATCCCCCGGCTCGCCTGGGGCGGCCGCGTCCCGGTCGACGGGAAGACCGTCGAGCACGCTGCGCACGGCACGGGCCAGCTTGTCGGGAGCATACGGCTTGTGAAGCAGCAGCTCCTCGCCGTCCAGAACACCACGGTGGGCAATGCGCTCATCCGCGTAGCCTGAACAGAAGATGATCTTGGTCTTGGGCCGTACTTGCCGGAGCTGATCGGCCAGAGCCTTGCCATCCATCTTGGGCATCACCACATCGGTCAACAACAAATGAATATCCCCCTGATAGGAATTGGCCACCTCCAGCGCCTCCGTTCCATCGGCTGTGGCCAGCACGTTATAGCCGTAGAAGTGAAGAATGCGCACAGCCACCGCCCGCACCACCGCATCATCCTCGGCCACCAAAATGGTCTCGCTGCCGCCCACCAGGCCGTTCTCGCCATCCTGGGCGCTGTCCTGATCGACCGTCGCCTTGATGCGGGGCAGCAGGATCCTGAAGCAGGTCCCCTGCCCCAACTTGCTTTCCACCTGAATGTGCCCCTCGTGCTGCTTGATGATCCCATAGGCCGTCGCCAGGCCAAGGCCGACGCCCTGCCCACGCTTTTTGGTCGTGAAGAAGGGTTCGAAGATTCGCTCCTGGGTTTCCTTGGACATGCCGAGTCCGCTGTCGATCACCTTGATTTCCACATAATCGCCCGCTTGCAGCCCCAGGCAGTTGCGCACATCGTCCTCGTCCAGACTGACATTGCCCGTTTCCACCGCAATGTGGCCGCTCTTGGCGATGGCATCCCGGGCATTGATGATCAGATTGACAATGACCTGTTCGATCTGGCCGGGGTCCGCCTTCACCAGACCCAAGTCCGCCGTCTCCTGCATCTCCAGCTCGATTTCTTCCCGGATCAGGCGCTGCAGCATCCGCTTCATTTCCAAGATCGTCTCGTTCAGGTTGACCACCCGCGGGGTCAGAATTTGCCGCCGCGAAAAGGCCAGAAGCTGACGCGTCAGGGTCGAAGCCCGCTCCGCGGCCTTCAGCACCTCCTCCAGATCCTCCATCACCCCGGCGTCTCCGGCTTTGCCGATGGCATTCTTGACGATGCCCCCATAGCAGGTGATCACCGTCAGCAGGTTGTTGAAGTCATGAGCAACCCCGCCGGCCAGCTGCCCGATGGCTTCCATCTTCTGCGCCTGCCTCAACTGCTCCTCCAGGGCCAGCTCCTGGCTGACATCCCGGTTCACCGAAACGTAGCAGATGGTCTTGCCGTTGGCATCGCGCACCGGCGAGATAACCGACTCCCACTCGAAGTTGCTGCCATCCTTGCGCCGGTTCACGAAGCGGCCACTCCAGGATTCCCCGCTGCTCAGACACTCCCACATTTTCCGATAGTAGGCCTCGTCATGCCAGCCGCTCTTCAAAATGCGCGGATTCTGGCCGATGGCCTCCTTCGCCCCGTACCCGGTGATGGCGGCGAAGGCCGGATTGACGTATTTGATGACCGCGTCCGTGTCGATAATCAAAATGGCCTCGGCGGCCTGCTCGACCGCCGTGGACAGCAGGACCCGCTCATACTCGTTCTGCTTGCGCTGCGAGATATCCTTGAAGATCACCTGAATGGCCGCCTGCCCCGCATAGATGATCTGAGCCACCGTCTCCTCGATCTCCACTCCGCCCCCGTCCAGCCTGACCAAGCGGCCTTCGTTGACCTCCTGGGGGCGACCACACTGTTCCACCAGCTCAAGCCTGGCATGAAACACCGGCCAATAGTCGCTGTCGATGAAGGCCTGCAGCTTCATACCCAGCAATTCGCCCTGCCGGGCGGCCCCAAGCAGTTTGACCCCGGCCGGATTGACATAGGCCAGGCGTCCGTCCCGTACCACCACCATGGCTTCGGGCGACACTTCCACCAGTGAACGGTAGCGAGCCTCGCTTTCCCGCAACGCCTCCGCGTCCCGCCGGTGCTGGGTGGCGTCGCGCGAGTTGATCACAAAGCCGTCCACGGCCGGGTTGTCCAGAAAGCTCTTTCCCATGCTTTCGAAGACACGCCAGCTGCCATTCTTATGGCGCACCCTCAGCACAATGGACTGGGCCGGGCCACCACCCATGCCAGAGGCCAGGAACTCCTTGGCTTTTTCGCGGTCGTCCGGATGCAGCAGATTCAGCAGGCTGTCCCCCACCAGTTCGTCCACCGTATACCCCAGGGCCCTCTCCACGGAGGGGCTCTGATACTTCACCCGCCCCTGCTTGTCCAGGATGGTGATGACGTCCAAGGCATTCTCGATCAGCGCCCGGAAATATTCCTCCCGGTGGCGCAACGCCTCCGTGGCCTTTTGATGCTCGGTCACATTGCGCACGATCCCCTGCAGAGAGACCACCCGCCCGGAATCATCCTGAACGGGCACATCAAGCTGCTCGACCCAGATCACCTGCCCGTCCTTGCGCCGCCAACGCAGCAAAATCGCCTGACTCTTCTCTCCGGCCGCCTGCCGGTACTCCTCCATGGCGGTCAGATCATCGGGGTGAACCAGCTTCCGGAACAAGTGCGGATCCGCGTAAAACTCATCCTGACTGTAGCCGGACAATACGGCGCAGGCAGGATTGACATATTCAAACACGGGCTCTGGCCGCAGGTTGTAGCGGTAAATCAAATCGCGGGCATTTTCAGCCAATGTCCGATAGCGCCCCTCCCCATATTCCAGATCGCGGCGCGCCTTACCAAAAAACAGCAACAAGATGCCGATGCCCACGATCAGTTCCAGCACCGCCGCCGTGATAAACTGCCAGGCATCCAAACCCGGAATCGCCCCCACAAACGGGTAGGCAAAAACATTGACCCCCCACAAGGTAAAGGCGGCCCCCACAATGTTTTTTCCCAACCCTCTCAGCACCGCGTCCCTAAAAAACAGGCTACCCACCCAGATCATGGCCAGGCCGCGAAAGATGCAGATCGGCAAGGATAGGCGCAGAAAATCCAGGTTCAGAAAAGTGGCCATGGCAATCCAGAAGGTCACCACGATGCCAACGCTGCTCCAGCCATCGGGCAAAGGGCGACCGATAAACTCGTAGGCGCCCCACAGCAGCAAAACCGAACTGACGATGCCCAGGGTATGGTCGCCGATCACAACGCCGGGCAGTGCGGCGTTGCTCAGCAGCATAAAACTGAAGACCAGGCGCAGGGCCCCGGTCATCCACGCCATGGCCCAGATGCCAAACGGCCGCACCCGGTAGTTGGTGAAGACATAGTAGAAGGTCACGGTCAGCACCAACGTGCAGCCGATGCGCTCAACCAAGGCCGGTATCAGCAGTTCCATGAATCGTCCTGGGGTTCAACGTGCTTTGGAGCTCTCCTTCAAGATTGCCCCAACTGCCGAATCTGCAAGGCATTAGACAGAATTTTCCGAAGCGGTGCGATTCGGAAGCTGATTTTTCCGCCCCCTCCTTGTGAGCAATTCGGAGGACTGACCCCCAAATCGGGGTCAGTCCTCCGAATTGCTCACAAGGGGATGGTGCTCTTGACGGATGAGTATAGTTAACCGCACCGGTTGAATTTTCCAGGCCGAGACCTCGAACGGGGGCAAAAAAATACCCCAGCGGAACCGCTGGGGTATTCAAGCTACTGCTGCCGAGGCGGTTTTAGGCCTTGGCGATCTTGCCGGCGCGGATGCAGGCGGTGCAGACCTTCACACGCTTGGTGCCGCTGGGGGTCTGAGCGCGAACAACCTGAATATTGGGGGAGTAGGTCCGCTTGACGTTCTTGTCCTCGTGCATCCCGATCCCGCCCTTTTTCTTGGCCTGACCGCGGCGTGTAATCGAACCTCCGA
>JBFJXC010000138.1:0-8884 GCA_041623325.1 Lentisphaeria bacterium
CGCGGGGCTCATCGCCGTCCTGTGGCTCGCTCTCGGTTTGAAGAAGTTGAGGCCATTCTTGTAGTAGTCACCGGTAAAGAGATAGAGCGCGTAGCGGCAATAGGGGACCAGGACGACGACCAGCCAGACGCCGGCGAAGGCGGCGGCCAAACGCCGTTCCCGACGGGGAGCCAAGCGCAAGTACTGGGCAGCCAGCAACAAGCAGGGAATGCCGCAATAGAAAAGCGGGCTTTCGAAATGGTTGCCCACCCCCCGGAACACATGCACGGGTTCGGGATTGCCGTTTACGGACTTGAAGAAAACCTCCCCCGTGCCCAGAATGTCGGTGCCGAAAAGCCGCAGAAACGCCGTGGCGAACTCCAGCCGGCCCTGCAGCTGGAATACCGGCTGGGCCGCCAGGCGGTTGAAGTGGCCCGACTCGCCCGCCACCCGCGGGCTGTACAGCATCTTCAACAGAGGCGAACAGGTGAAGACCGCGCTCATGGCCAGACCCAGCGCCCCCACGCCGGCCATTTGCAGCAGCAAGATCGCCAGCCCCCTCGGTTGCCAGCCGTGATCGCCGACGTAACGAAACAGCACATAGAGAAACAGAAACACGGTGAAGATGTACACCGTAAACAGCGAACTGGAACTCAGCAACACGATCGCCACCGGGAACAGCAAGAGGTTCTTGTGCTGATACAGCCGCTCGGTCGCATACAGCAGAAACGCCCCGTAGACCACCAGCGCCGAATGCCCGTACCAGCCCGAGGTTCCAGCCACCATGTAGCCTGAAAAGGCCAGACAAAGCGCCCCGGCCATGACCGCGTAGCCCTCCAGGCGCAGGCTGCGCAAGTAGGCGTAGAAAATCACCCCCGCCAGCACAAGCTTCAGTGCTTCGACATAGACGATGGCGCCGGCCAGATGTGTCGGCCCGGCTAGGTAGAGAATCAAATCGAACGGATTGTTCAGCCCCGCCGGAAAGATGTTCTGCCCCATGCCCGTGGCAAACGACCAGGTCGGCAAGCCCTCGTTCCTCAGATACTCCGCCACATGCAGCCAGCGCGGATAGAAGATGTTGATCGAGTCGCAGGCCGCGTCCTTGAACAAATACAGGGACCTGGAAAAAATGAACTCCCGGAAAAGAATCAGCGCGAGCATGACCAGCAAGGCGGCGGCAATAGCCATGCCGTACGTCTCCAGCGTCTGACTCCACTTTATTTTTTCACGTCCTGACCTAACCATCATCAATCCTGCTTCGACACGACCGTTTTGCCCCTGGTTTCCCTGCCCGCATGGCTAACAGGGCCGCAGGCGACAAGCAGCGCCCCCAGCATGGCCATCAGGGCTGCAGCGGACAACAGGGCCAATGACATTGCAAGGGCCTTTTCCGGACCAAACCCCATCCACCCCAGCAACCCAACCAGAGTGCCATCCCGAAGTCCTATCCCGCCGATGGTGACTGGCAGAAACAAAACGGCGGACAAGACACACGAAATCCAACACCAACTCAGCAACGAAACGGGCAATCCCAGGGAGCGCCCCAACACAAACAGGGAGACCGCCGCCATGAGCTGATGAAGGACTCCCAGCCCCATGCACCCAAACATGGCGGCTTTCCGCTCCGAAAAACCATGCCAATCCAGCACGGCTTTGCTCAAGGCCCGGAATACGGGAGCAAAACCGGACCAACGCGCTTCCGCCCAGGCCAACGTCTTCACCAACGAGGCATGCACGAACCCGGCCCGGGTCGCGAATACGGCGGCGATTCCCACGGCAAATGCGAAAAACATGACCAGCTTCCACTGCACCGGCAGCTGGTACTCCCCAAACACCGTCCCGATGCATCCCAGAAAAAAAAGACCGACCAGGCTGGTCACCTTGTCCGCCAGCACCGAGGTCACGATCAGGCCAGTGTCCTCCGATTCACGTCCGAGCAGATAGGCGCGCATGGCGTCGGCGGACAACTGACTGGGCAGGAGCATGGCGTAATAGGCCGACATGAGATGGATCCGGCACAGCCTCGGATAAGGCACCTGAGGAATCAGAAGATGCCATTTGTAGGCCTTGACCAAATAGGTCCCCAGCCTAATGCCGACGACCGACAACAGGCACCACCAGGACAGTTTCAGCCAGTTCTGAACCAGAAGGTTGAGGTCGATGCGCCAGAGCAGCAGACCGACCAGCAGGACGCCGAACAAGAACTTGCACGCGAATTTCAGTAGGTTGGCTCTCACGCTTCATTCCGGATTGACAGGCTGTGACATCAGTAAAATCACGGTCTTGCCCCTGGCTCGTGCCGAGCATCCGCGGCCTTGCGCAAGACGCGCTCATACCGGGTGGCAATCGTGTTCCAATCCAACGGTTGGACAATTCCCCGCGACCGCACGCCGTGCTTCCGAGCCAATGAGCCGTCCGCAAGATAACAGGAAATGGTCCTGGCTAGATTTTGACTGGACAGGTCGGTAACGACAAATCCATTGTCTGCCATGAACTCGGACACTCCCCCCACCGGTGTGGTGACCACCGGCAGGCCGCAGGCCATGGCTTCCAGAATCGTGTTGCTCATGCCTTCGGTGCGAGACAGCTGCACATAGAGATCGGCCTGCTGGAACTCCCGCTGAATGACCGAATGGTCCACATTGCCCAGAAACGTGACGCCATCGGCCACACCAAGATCCTGGGCCAGCCGCTTGAGCGAGCCTTCCTCGCTCCCCGTGCCGACGATTCTAAGCCTGACATCCCGCCCCGCCGTCGACCTGATTTCAGGCAAGGCCTTGATGATCAGATCCACCTGCTTCAGCGGAATCAGCCGGCCGGCGTACAGCAGAATGAACTCCTGGCGGGCGCATTTTTCCTCCAGAGGCTGAAACCGGTTCAAGTCGATCCCGTTGGGGATCACCGACACCCCCATATTGGGATAGAAGCTTTGGACCTCGCCCCTCAAGTCGTTGCTGTTGCAGACCACGGCCCGGGCCCGCCGCCAGATTCGTCCGGCCACCGGTTTGAGGACCTTGTAGAGCAGCTGAAAACGGTCTGGATTATGACCGGGCACATCGGAGCCGCGTACGGAGACTACGTAGGGGATGTTGGCAAGACGGGGATGGAAGGTCAGCAGGCCTGTGGGAATCGTGAAGAAAACCAGGACCGCATCCGGACTAAAGTCGTCCAATAGTTTCGGGAGAGCACCCCAGGCCCGGCGAACAAAGTCCAACATTTCCAAATTGGAACAGCGGTCCAGTCGCTGTCGGCAGGTGCCCAGCCGGTGAACGCTCACCCCCTCCTCCTCCGACATGCCGAAACGATCCCATCCGGCAGTCAGGAGATGCACCTGGTGATCGCGGGCCAGATGCCGGGCCAAATGCAGGCTCTGTTTGCCGCCTCCGCCTCCCAAGGGCGGGTACTCGTAGTTGAGGATCAGGATGTTCACGTCTTGGGAGGTATCTCGCGGACCTCGGCGATGGCGTAGGAGACATCGCGAGTGGTCTCGTAGTAGGCCTTGGAGAGCATGTCGGCAATCAAGCCAGAGATGAACATCTGCAGGCCGGTCAGCAGGAAGAAGACGGCCAGCAAGGGCCAGACCGTGTCGGAAAGGTCCTGGCCCTTCAGGAAGGCGTGCACCGTGGCCGCACTGGCCATGGCCCCCAGCAGGCCGAAGGCCATGCCGGCACCGCCGAGCAGATGCAGCGGCCTCACCGCGTACTTGTTCCAGAACCAGACCGAGAGCATGTCGATGAACCCCTTCAGCGTCCGGTTCCAGCTGTACTTGGTCGTGCCCGCGGTGCGCGGCCTGTGGTTCACCACCACCTCGCCGATCCTAAAGCCCTTGATCTTCAGAAGAGCGGGAATGAACCGGTGGATCTCCCCGTACAGGCTCACCCCCTCGAAGCACGACTTCCGGTAGAGCTTCAGCGTGCAGCCGCTGTCGTGGATCTGATCGTCGATCAGCAGCTTGCGCAGCAGATTGGCACCCCGGGAGACAAAGCGTTTGGAGAACGAATCGCGGCGGTTCTGGCGCCAACCGCAGACCACATCGAGCTGGCGTTCCTGCATGACTGCGTACATGGCCGGAATGTCGGCCGGATCGTTCTGCCCGTCTCCGTCCAAAGTGACAATAGTCTCATAACGGGCCGCCTTGATGCCCGCGTCCATGGCCGCCGTCTGCCCAAAGTTCTTACGGAAGCGGATGAGGGTGACCGGATCAAGCTGGCCGACCGTCTGGGCGGTTCCGTCCGTGGAGCCATCGTCCACGATGATGATTTCGTAGGCCTCGGCGTGCTGCTCGCAGACCGCCTTGAGCTCCCGGTGGAGCGCGGCGATGGATTCGGCCTCGTTGAAGGCGGGGACGACGACAGACAGCTTCATTCCGTTCCTACTCGCATGCTTAAGCTTAGGTTTCACAACCCCTTAGGGTATGCTGCTGCCAAGTGAATGCAAGCCTGACTCCGCACAAATTGAACTCCTTTAGGACTCACAACAGCTCGGGCAGGTAGATGCCCTTGAAGGAGACGGCGGTCTGGGCGTGGCAGATAGCCAGGGCCAGGGCGTCGGTGGCGTCGTCGGGCACAGCGGTCACGCTGATGCCAAGGATCTGGGCGACCAGGGTAGCCACCTGCTGCTTGCTGGCGCTGCCATGGCCGCAAACGGCCTGTTTGACCCGCTTGGGTGCGTACTCGTACTGGGGAATCTGCATGGAAGCCAGGGTGGAGACGACCGCGCCGCGGGCCATGCCGAGAACCATGGCGGTGCGGGCGTTGCGGAAGTAGAAGGTGCCCTCGATGGCTGCCACGTCAGGGGCGAAGGCACCGACAATTTCGCGCATGCCGCCGCCGAGGCAGCGCAGGCACTCGCTGACCGGCGCCTTGGGTTTGTTGCGGATCACCCCGCAGTCGATGGCGCGGAACACCCTGCCGTCCGTCTCAATCACGCCGTATCCGGTGCAGCGCAGGGCGGTGTCCACCCCGAGCACCCGGGTCATGCTAGAGCTTGGTTTGCCAGATGACACGTCCACTTTCACAATCCATTAGCGATGGTTACGCAACAACTTAAATCCGCAGACTCTAGGGCCATAATGTTCACCACTCGCGAAGCGATGGCAACGGCTTTGGGAGGTCCGGGGAGTTGAGATTCCCCGGCGGGGGTTGGGGGCTGGCCCCCGCGACCCTTGTCATCCACTGGGTTGGCTATAGATCAGCTCATCCTTCATTCAGCCAGAACATTCTCAACAAGCAGATCGACCACAGCGGCGGCGGCATCGGGCCTGGACCCCAATTGGCCGTTTGGACGCAGATCGTGCAGGGGACCGCGGTTTCGCGACCAGTCCTCCAGCAAGTCCAGCAAGCGTGTCGGCCTCAAATCCTCCTGCGGCAGGTGAAGGGCCAAGCCAGCTTCTTGGGCCATCCGGGCGTTGGCACTCTGGTGGTCGTCGGCGGCACTTGGCAGCGGCACCAGAATCGCCGGTTTACGAAACAGGACCAGCTCCGAAATCGTGGCCGCCCCGGCACGGGAAATCACCAGATCGGCCAGATGGTAGCAATTCTGTATCCGGGCTTCCGAAGTCCGGACGGCGACGGGTACGCCCGCCTCCCGGTAGACTCGTTCCAGCTCTCGGTTGTCCGCCTGGCCGGTCAGATGAATCACCTGAACATCCGGCAGCCGACGGGCCAGTTCGGCAGCCGCTTCGCCCATCACATCGTTCATTCGTTTCGCCCCTTGGCTGCCCCCAAACACCAACAGCGTCCGGCGGCTGGACTCCAGGCCATACATCTGATACAGACGCGCCCGCTCCGGGGTTTCGGCACTGGCGTTCACCAGCGACTCCCGCAAAGGAAGCCCCGTCACGACCTGACGGCAACGGGTCCGCTGACCAGGGGCCGGAGGAAGGGACAACGCCAGAGCCTCAGCCCAACGGGACAGCAAGCGGTTGGCCTTGCCTACGATCGTGTTTCCCTCGTGAAGCACCAGCCGTAGCCGCATCAATACAGCGGCAAGCCCAACCGGAGCGGCCGCGAAGCTGCCCATTGCCAGGACCACAGCCGGTCGAGCCGTCCTCAAGACTTTCCACGAAGCCAAGACCGCACCTGCAAGCCTGACTGGAAAGAGCATGGTCTGCCCAAGGGTGCGAGGCAGTCGGACCGCCGGCACGGACACCGCTTCGAAACCCAGCTCCTGTGCGCAAGCCAAGTGGGCCTGGGCATGATGGCCCGCAACCAGAAACACCACACGCCCCCCCCGCCTGCGAAACTCCCCCGCCACCGCCAAAGCCGGATAAAAATGCCCGCCCGTGCCACCGCTGGCAATCGCCAGGGAAAGGTCGGCTTTTTCCGAACAGGCGTGACGGCCGCTGCCCTGGACGTTTCTACTCACGACTGGCTCCGGGTTTGATCCAGCACTTGGCTGTGGAAGCGAGCCCGGCGGCGGCCTCGGCCCTGGATGTGGACGGTACGGCCGAGTTCACGCTCCAAAGCATCCCTCATCCCGATCCGCACCACGCTCAGGATCAGCCCGAACCCCAACAGCGAGGCGACCATGCTGGACCCCCCGTAGCTGACAAACGGTGCGGTCACCCCGGTCGTGGGACAGAAGCCGCTGACCACGCTGATGTTAACAAAGGCCTGAAGCCCAATAAAAAGCCCGACCCCAACGCAGATCAGCATTCCCGTCCGGTCAGGCACCAGCCCGGCCAGCCAGAAGGCCACCACCATGATGGCCACGTAGAGGAGCAACAGCGCCAGGACCCCGATGTAGCCCAATTCCTCCCCGACAATGGCCACAATGAAATCCGTGTGCGCCTCCGGCAGGTAGCGCTGCTTCATACGGCTATTGGTAAATCCCAGCCCCCGCCCTCCCCCGGAGCCCAGAGCCAGCTGGGAGGACCACAGCTGGTAGCCGTCCCCCAGCGGCTCGGCTTCCGGATCGCGGTAGGCCACGATCCGCGCCGCCCGCTCCTTCGACAAGACCTTGGCGATGTGAACAGGGTCGGCCGTCAGCACCCACATCCCACCCAAGAAGACAGCCGCGAACACCGGCAACAGATAGCGCAGACGCACCCCGGCCACGAACGCCAAAATTCCGATCACCGCGCCGGTAATCACGGTCGTGCTCAAATCGCGTCCCAGCAGAATCAGACCGAGGCAACAGCCAACCATCATCATGGGGCGCAGAAAGCCCCGCCAGAACTCGTGGACATGGCGGGTGCGGCGATTGTAGTAGTCCGCCAGAAAAAGGATGATCGCCGGTTTGGCGAACTCGGAGGGCTGCAACTTGAACGGTCCGAAGCGCAGCCAGCGGAAACTGCCCTTGATCTGGCCAGCCACGAAGGGGAAGTTGTCCACGATCGGCCGCAGCTCCCCATACCCATACAGAAACTGGGCCAGAGCCAGATAGGCCAAGACCAGAGAGACGGCCGCCAGCCCCACCCAGGAAAGGCGCCCCAGCACTCGGTAGTCCAACGACCGCAGCAGCATGGCGCCGGCACCCCCAACCACAATCCAGGTCAGTTGCCGGGCCAGTTTATCTTCCCCAAAGGCTGAGTAGCTGGTGGAGTACAGCATCACAATCCCGAAGAATAGCAACAGGACGATCAAAATTGTCAGAATTGTACTGGCGGTTCGCTGCATAGGGGAGACTCGAAAATACAAGGTCTTTCACCCTGTGAGTATAGCGCCTCTTTGGCGCGACGGAAGGCTTAAAGAACCACTAATTGACGCTAATCTTCGCCAATCGCGGGCCAGTCCGTTGGCGACAATTCGCCTGGATTAGTGGTTTGCCATGCTCTCCTTATGCAAGAATTGGGTCCCGGTAGGGTCGGCGCCGGTAATGGCGTTTGGCATGCTCCACCATCAGAGCATGGAATTCCTGGCAGATTTCAACCTGCGCAGGAAGCGCCTCTTCGATACGATGCTTGAGATGGCTGTAGCTATCCTTGGCAACGGCCAATCCCAAATGCTCCATGATTCGGCGGGTGTAGGCGTCGACGACCATTTCCGGCTGCCGGTAGGCATACAGCCGTATGCTGTCGGCGGTTTCCGGGCCGATGCCCCAAACCCCCAGCAACTGGCCCCGCGTGGGAACGGCACCCTGGAGACTCTGATAGAAATGCCCGAATTCCCGGAGTTTCCGGCTCTTGACGTTGAAATAACCGGACGGGCGAATGGCAGCTTTCAGTCGGTCGCCGGACAGGGCCGCCAACCCCTCGGGCGTGAGCGCGCCGGACGCTTCCAGATTACGCAACGCCCTTTCCACATTGGGCCAGGCCGTATTCTGGGTCAGAATCGCCCCAAGGCAGATCTCAAAGCGCTCTCGCGGGTTCCGGGGAAAGGAGTAATCCCCGACATGATATCCGGACACCGAGCCGGTCTTGGTCGGATTGGTCCCCATATGGGAAAGCAAGGGCCACCAGCCCTGCGGTCCGTAGGCTTCCAATAGCCGGTTATACAACTCGAGCAGCTTCACGGCTTAACGCTTGCCCTCCATAAACGCCCGGATGGATACGTCGAAGGGAGGTTTGAGAACGCCGCGCTCGGTTATGATCCCGGCGACTAATTCGCAAGGGGTCACATCGAAGGCCGGATTGCAAACCTGGCAGCCGAGTGGAGCCAGAACCGAGCCATGCAACAAGCGGACCTCGTCCGCGTCGCGCTGCTCGATGGGGATTTGCTGCCCCGATGCCAGAGTCATGTCGATGGTCGAATACGGAGCGGCCACATAGTACGGGATCCGATGGTATTGGGCGAGCACCGCCACCCCATAGGTGCCGATCTTGTTGGCGACATCGCCATTGGCGGCGATCCGGTCGGCCCCGACGATCACGCAGTCGACCTCCCCCTTGCTCATCAGGTAGCCGGCCATATTGTCGCAGATCAGGGTCACCGGGATATTGTCTTTCTGCAGCTCCCAGGCGGTC
>JBFJXC010000139.1:0-8847 GCA_041623325.1 Lentisphaeria bacterium
CCGGCTGCACTTGATCCCCAAATTGCACTCGGATCAGGGGGAGGATCAGGGGTCTCCCTTGGTCCTCACATTTGACTCGGATCAGGGGGAGGATCAGGGTGGATCCTGCGCCGGGGCGACCACCACAGCGGCTGCCCCCTGAACGACCCGGAGTTTTCGGACTTTTCAACTTTTTTCTTGACTTCCGGGATGGTGCATCGTAGACTATGGATAACTCGGGTTACCACACGGGGTGCGCAGCCGAAAAAAGGAGAGATGTCATGGGAGTGAAGACGCGAGCTGTGTTTACGCTGATCGAGCTGCTGGTGGTCATGGCGATCATCGCCATTCTGGCCAGCATGCTGTTGCCGTCCTTGAGCAGCTCCAAGGAGCGAGCCAAGACGATCTCCTGCAGCAACACCAAGAAGCAACTGGGGCTGATGTTCTTCGGATTTGCCGACGAGCGGGACGGGGCCATGCCCCTGGCGACTTTCCATGAAAACAATGGGGGTGCCACGGACTTGTTCGAGAATCTGTCCGGTAGCCCGGGCAACCAGCTGGGTTGGAGCAACCCAAGGAGTTCCACCAATTTTTTCATGCCTACGATCGAGGCGGCGGGGGGGGTCTGGCCATCCTGCCCGGGGGACAAGCGGTCGGCGGGCAGAGAAATCAACACCGATTGGTGGACATCCAGCAGCACCTATATCGTGGCGAAAGAGCATTTTTCGGAATGTTACAAATCGGGCAGCTATCTGGTTAGGAAAAAAAGCCTGCTAAGCCAGAAGATCAATCCCAGCGCACTGGTGATGACGCTGGAGGCGGGGTACTCGTACAATTTCGGTTCGGAGGACGGTAAGTTCAGACGGCGCGTCAACGACACCAGCACGAGCGCGAAGGTCGACTATGGGTTCCATCACAACGGGGGAAGGGGGTTCAACGCCTCTTTCTTCGATGGTCATGTCGAGTACATCCCCTGCAGGCCGGCTAACGGCCTGAATTTCACGGTCGCCAATGGCGACTTTTCCGGCAACGGCTATTTCGGCTGGCTTGCCGGCGACAAGTTTACCAGATTGAGTTGGTACAATGAGTAGAAAGAAGAAACGGCTGAATCGTTTCAGTCAGGAGTAAGCTGTGAAAAAATTCGCCCGTGCGGCGGTTGTTGCCGCCTTTCTCGGCCTCTGCCTCCAAACCGATGCCGCCACCACCCTCACCCAGTACGGCATCACCTGGACCTTTGACAAGGATGTCCAGACGGGGACCTTTGTCAATGGAGATCACTGGATCGTGGGGCCGGTTGCGATCACCAGCATCACCAACAGCCTGAATTCCAAGGACTTTACCCCCAAGCCCGGCCAGAACGGCTCGATGATCAACCCCGCTACCAACGCCACGCAGGGGTACGAAAGCGGCTACCAGTACCGCGGGCGAGGATACAAGGAGGAGCTGAATGCCGCCATGCCCAACGGCAAGCCCATAGGCACGGACAATCCCCTCGTCCTGCAGCCGAACCAGAGCCTGGTCTCGGCCGTAAGCTGGCTGTGGCGGACCAAGACCGACCGCGAACCGGGTTGCCCGCGCATCTTTATGACCAAGACTCCCCTGACCATGCTGCGTACAGCGGCCGTTCTCACCTGCTTGGCCAAAGCACCGCCGGAAAACAGCTTCCGCCCCCCCTACTGCGGAAACGACAAGACGGTCCGCTACACCCAGGAAAGCCTGCAGTGGCCACTCTTGAAAAAGCTCAAGCCCGTCGGGCCGGTGCCGAATATCGCCAAGCTGGAGAAAGCCATGTCCAGGCCCTGGCTCGACCACTACCCGGGCTGGATCGGCCGCTCGTTCCATCCCAGCGAGAACATGCCCAACTATGGTCGCGATTTGACGAAACTCATGGTCGAGTGCGCGCTGGTCCTGCACCTGGATTTCGACCAGCTGGAGGGGAAGCCCAGCAAGGACAAAATTCTCATCAACCTGGTGCAGTACGGGATCGACCTGGCCGGCATCGCCGACAACGGGGGAGGCTGGCCCGCGGACGGAGGGCACGGCATGGGCCGCAAGTGGCCCATCCTCTTTGCCGGGCTCATGCTCAATGACGAGCACATGAAGACCGTCGGTCAGTGGAAGACCATCTTCCAGGAAGATGCCCAGACCTTCTACGTGGACCAGAAAGCGGTTGAGATCACCAACGGGCCCGGCTGGAAGCCCGACCGCCGAGTCCCGGTGGAACCCTATACCGAAGCGGATATCGGCACCCCCGAATGGGGCATCCGCCATGCTACCGAACCCAATCGAGATACGAAGCATTGGCTCGCCAAGTACCGCGCCATCAACAACGCGGTCATCCCCGGCTTCGTGCTGGCTGCCCGGATCATGGGCCAGAAGCAGGCCTGGAACCACGACGCCCTCTTCGACTACGCCGACCGTGTCATGAAGACCGACGGCGGCCAGAGAAAGGGGATTCCCACCAACAGCCTCTCCCCCTTTGCCGCCGCCATGTGGAAGGCCTATCGTCAGCAGTTTATAGGAGAATAAGAATGATCAAACCGTTGAGTTCCGTTACCTGCGCTCTGCTTGCGGGCGCCCTGTCGCTTCATGCCGCCAACGAGAATGCTCCGGCTCCGGCAGCCGTTGCCGAGCCCTACACCCCGTCGGCCCCAAACCAGCTCATGAGTCTCGGCGGCAGCAACAAGCCCCGCTTCAAGCTCCAGGACATCAGCTGGCCGCAGCAACCCGGCCAGGCGGAAATCTGCCTGTGGCGTGACGACAAGTACGCGGCCTTGAGCATCACGGTCGACGACAACTGCCGTCCCGACCACAACTGGTGGCTGGCGCAGTGCGCCGAGTTTGGCTTTCCGGTGACCTGGTTTGTGGTCACCGGCGGGGTCGGCGGCAAGAACAAGGGCTTCAACGGCACCTGGCAGGACTTTGCCAAGCTCCTGGCCGCAGGCCATGCGGTGCAGACCCACACCATCTCCCACCACAAGGATGACGACAAGCGCAGCGAGGAAGAGGTGCGCCGGCAGTATGGGGGCTCGAAAGCCGCGCTCGAAACGAACATCCTCGGCAATCAGTGCCTGACCGTAGGCTACCCGTATGGTAAGGGGCAGCCGGCCCTCGCCGGCGAGTATTTCATTGCCGCGCGAGGTGTCCATGGAGCACCCAATGTAGCCGACCGCATCAACTACCTGAACACCGGTGCCGGGCACCTGAGGTTGTACATGATCGATTCTATTCTGGGCGACCCGTTCGAGGGACCTAAGTGGCTGGCCAATCCCAACTACAAGCGCGGCTGGCTGACGCCCTTGCATCACCTGGTGCACCACGGCAGGACCCCGGAGGCCAAGGAGGCGTCCGCGGCCAAGGTGCGCGCCTTTCTCGAGCATGCGGCCGCACGGAAGGACCGGCTCTGGATCGACACCTTCGTGGAGGTGGCCAAGTACGGGCAGGAACGGGACTCGGCCACCCTCACGGTCGCGGAGGCAACCGATGCTCGCATCACGCTCGCCATCACGGACTTGATGAGGGACGATATCTTCAACACTCCGCTGACCGTCAAAGTCCGGCTGCCGGACGCCTGGAAGACGGTCAGTGCCAAGCAGGGGGAGGCCAGTGTCCGGGCCAACCTGGTCACTCATGCGGGCGCTCCCTATGCGCTGGTCGACGTCGTTCCGGACAAGGGCAGCGTCACCCTCAGTCAGGAGTAGACCATGTCGTTCCCGCGACTCTTCGCCATCATGATTGGCCTCTGTCTGGGCTCGTCCTTTTGTTCATCGGCAGATATCGCCGACCCCGTCGAGGTCCGGAGCCTCTCCCAGTACGGGATTACCTGGCACTTCGACCGGCCGGTCAAGGCGGGTCGGTTCATCACCGGAGACTGGTGGGTGGTCGGCCCGGTGGCGGTGGCCAAGGTCGATCCCAGCCCCGGCCCCGGCCGCGCGAGCGAAGGGGCGGTCGTCAAGAGCCGCTACGGGGCGCAGGCCACCAAAATTGACAACCGGATGCGTAACGGCTCGATGATCGTGTTCCAGGCCGAGAAGTCCCAGGGGTACGACTCCCGGCTGAAGAACTACGACCCAAGCCAGAGCGTTGCCTTCCCCGCCACTCTGGCCCCCGGAACATCGCTCATCTCCACCATCAGCAACGAGCCGATGGACGTGAACTGCCTGGTGCACAACATGATGTGGCGCAGCGAAAAAAGGGGGGCGCTGGTTCTCAAGAGCGCGGCCGTCCTGAGCGTGCTTGGGCACGTTCCTCCCCGCGATGCCTTCCGGCCGCCCTACGCGGGTGCGGCCAAGCCCATATTCACCTACTCGCAAGTGAAAACCGACCGGCTTCAGAATCTTGCACCCCCCAAGAATCTGCCCGCCTGGAGCGACTTCGAGCGCTATCTGCAGCGCCCCTGGCTCGACCACATGGCAAGCTGGCTGCATCTGCATCTTGGTCCCAGCCAGAACCAGGTGAACTATGGGCGCGAATTCAGCCGGGTCACCGGCATGGCCGCCCTCATGCTCAACACCGAGGCACCGCTTGAACAAAAGAGGAAGCTGATCATTGGCTTGACCCAGCTGGGGATCGACCTGCGCGGGGTGATTGCCGCCGGGCGTCAGTATCCCGTCGACGGCGGGCACTACTCCGGGCGCAAACTGCCCATTCTCTTTGCCGGGGCGATGCTGGGGGATGAGGAGATGCTCAACCCCACCGCTCTGTCCTCCTTCGCGGAGGATTATCAGACCTACTACGGCAGTGGCTGGGCGGGGCAGAAGGCGCTTTTCCAGATTGTGGTTCATACCGGCCCCAAACCGCCCTACGAACACAAGAGCCCGGACACCTGGGACAAGAATGACAAGCGCTCCGAGAGCTATCGGACCACCAATTCGGTGGGCTGGGCCGCAACCGCCCTGGCGGTTCGCCTGATGGGACTGGTCAAGGAGTGGAACCACGATGCCTTCTTCGACTACTGCGACCGCTGGATGAGCCCGGTGGATCCTTATGCCAAGAACTATCCGGGCATCGCCGGCGGCACGCACAAACGCAACAAACACGAGGGCCGCACCTACGACCGCTTCATCGACAGCATGTGGGGGATGTACCGCGTCGCCTGCCCTGCTCCGGTCTGGGCCGGACAGAACCGTGTCTGGGTGTGGAGCGGCAAGAATCGCGGCGAATGGCAGGCAAACCCCAAACCCGCCGAACCGGCAGAACCGTATCGCGAGGAGAATTAGCCGACGACGCCATTGGCGCAGCCGATTAGCAAGGTCGGACTTTTTCGAGTGGACTCAAACCTGAACACTCGCTATCGGGGCGTTCAAATCAACCGGGCACTGAGGTATGTCATAAAGCCGGGGCGATGCTAGCGCCTTCGTACCAGGTGTGGGGGATGACGATCCGTTTCGGCGGAAGGTCGGTTTTTTGGATGCGTTCCAGGATGCGCCTTCCCGCAGCCTCGCCGATATCATGCAGCGGGAGATCCACGCGGGTGATGGTGTCGTTGACGAGAATGCCGTCGGAGGGGAATCGATCGATAGAGGTGATCGAGATGTCGCCGGGAACCGAATAGCCCTTTTCCAAGAGGATGCGTTGGGCGCCATAGGCCATGGCCGTATTGGCCGCGAAAATCGCGCTGAAGGCCGGTTTGGTGCTCAGAATTTTTTCCATTGCCACTTGTGCAAACCTCCCATTGAAGGAGCAGTCGATGGGCGGCATTTCCGCGGGATCTAGGCCCGCTTCCCGAAGAGCGTTGAAGTACCCGGTCTGTCGATCGACCGCCGCCGAATTCTCGGCCAAGGGGCCCGCCAGGTGCAGGATTTTGGTGTGGCCCGCATCGAGCAGGCGCCGGGTTGCCTGGTAGCCGGCCAGGACATTGTCGATGTCGACGTAGTCGATGGCGGCGCCCTTGGGTTTTGATCCCACGCAGACCATGGGGAAGTTGCGTTCCAGCGCGGCTTTGAACTCCGGATCGTCCGCGTCGATAGGCGGGGCGATCAAGACCAGGCCATCGACGCTGCTGGTGTTGTAGAGCTTGCCAAGCAGGCACTGTGCATGGCCTTGTCCCAATACGCAGCGATAGCTTTCCTTTTCATGCAGAGCTTCCCAAAGTCCATCCAGAATGGTGGCGGTGAAGCTGTTGAAAGGATTCTTGATATAATGAAGCGCCACGCCGATGTTGCCGGTCACCCCCATGGCCAGGGCCCGGGCCACGGGATTGGGGCTGTACCCCAGTTTGGCGGCGGCTTCCCTAACCCGTTGGCGGGTGGCCGGGGAGATGCGCACACCCGGATTGTCGTTGAGGACCAGGCTGACCGCGGAGGTGGAGACACCGGCGGCCTTGGCGACGTCCTTGCGGGTGACGGTGCGGGCTTCGAGGCTCATAGTCTGGACTTTTCTCTGGGTCTGGCTAGGAAATCCGGGTTATCCTCCACAATAGGTGCTCCCGAGCACCTGGCAAGTTTCCCTTCAGGCGGATTTGGGGCTGGTTTGGCCCGCATGCTCTCGATAAGGCGGACGCAGTCGGAGGCGGTCACAGGGGACTTCTGCATGAACTCGTCGAGGTGGAATTGTAGGCAATAGAAACGGCCGTGGCCAACGGAGCCGGTAAAGCAGGAGCAACCCCAATAGATATCGTCGGGATTGCCGAACTGGTAGGGGACGACATGCACCGTCAGGGGCGTGTAGCCGTGGGCCAACACATCATCCATGGGAACGTGGATTCGAGGGTATCCCTGGGCATAGGGCTCCCCGAGGTGCCCGTGGTCACCGCTGGCCGAAAAGATGTGGTCGCAGAGGGCAAACCCACAGTTGCCAGCGTAGGCGCCCACGCCGTAGAATTCGCGCATGCCATGTCCGAAGAAGTGGGGCATGCTGGCGGTCTCGCAGTCAACAAACAGCACCTTGCCTCCGGCCTCGACAAACTGGCGGAGAACCCGCTGGACTTCGGTGCGCTGTTGCATCGCGTCGCGTCCCTGCAGGCGAACCACCACCGGTATGGAGAGGTCGTTGTGCTGATTGCGGAACGGCCTGGTTTCATATCCGCAGTTTTGGAGATGCGCTTCCAGAGGCAGACGGTCCCCGGCCAGATCGTACACATAGACCGGCCCCTGGATGAGGCAATGGAGCCGGGGCACGGCCCAGACAGTGACGGAATGGGTCAGCGCCTCGCCGTTGGCGGTGGCCCGGGCCTCCAGAGTGTAGAGGCCTTCGCCGGGCAGGGTAACCGCCTGGGAAAGGCATGTGGCCAGCAAGTCGCCTTCGCCGCTGAAGGGAAGGATTTCCAGAGTCTTGCCGTCACAGTTGACGCTCAGTTCTCCGGCCACCGTCACCGGCGCCGGGGTGAAGTCCGAGACCATGACGGTGACTCCGAGCCGTTCGCCTGCGTAGCAACTGGGTTCGGCGGGCTTGACCGTCAGAAGCCGATCCGCATTGCAACGTTTGAAGACGCTGAAGACGTTCTTGGGGTGGCGCCACAGGTCCACCACCCCCCCGAACTCGCTGGCGGCATCGGCATGCTGCGTGATGACGTAGCCGACATTGCGCTCGTTGGCCCGAAGGGAACGCTGAAATCCATCGGTCGCCTGGCACTGATCGAATTGGAGGGCCTGATAGAACTGGGCGATGGTTCCGAAGCGGGCGGCCAGGTCATAGGTTTCAAACCCCGCGGCCAGGTTGTCCCGGTAGTTCTTCATTTGTCGGTACTCGCGCAGGTTAAGGCGTTTCTCCTCGTCGGTATAGCGGTCCAACAGCTGGTCCATGTCCGGGAAGCTTGAGGTGCCAAACTCGCTGGTGAAGAGCAGACCGCTTCTGCCTTCACCCAACACACCGAGCTGCCGGTGGCTTTGGGATTTCAACGGAATTCTCTGGTAGGGATGAACATCGATGATGGGCAGTGGGTCGGTCCGACCCGGAACATGGATGCCATTCTTGCACTTGCCGTTGTCGGCACCGTCCCGTCCCCCTGACTTATCGATAATCAGGCGTGAGTCGTCCATCTCCCGGGCGGCCTTGTAGCACGGGTCGATCAGGGTACTCTCCTCCGCGGTGTCGGTAAAGATGGTGTCGCAGAGTTCGTTGAAGAGGCACCAGAGCACCAGGCTGGGATGGTTGCGATCGCGGCGAACCATTTCCCGGACGTTGTGCACGGCCCGGTTCACCACGTGCTCGTCGTAGGTGATCCAGCCGACGGGCGGTTCCTCCATGCAGAGCAGGCCGATCTCGTCGGCGATATCCAACGTGCAGACGGGGGCGGGTTTAATGTGCAGACGCACAAAATTGCAGTTGGCCTCCTTGAGCAGTGCCAGATCACGGCGGGCCATGGCCTCGTCGTGTGGCGCGGCGATGCGTTTGGGAAAGACCCCTTGGTGCAGGGTGCCCCGCAGCATGATGCGCTTGCCGTTGAGAAAGAAGTACGCCCCGTCGGTGGTAAATGTGCGCAGTCCGAAGCGCTGGGTGAGGGTGTGGGTTCCGGCAGAACTTTCGAGTTGCACCTCCAGCAGGTAGAGATTGGGGGTGTCCAGATCCCAGAGAAGGGCTTCCTCCAGAGCGGTCTCAATCTGTGCCTGTCCATTGGTGCCATTGAGATCGATGCTGGCCGTGCCGGAGGCTATGGCGGCGGGGGTGCTGGCATCCTTCGTCCAGGGGTACACCCGCCAGAGGATGCTGGCGCTTTCGCTGAGGGCGTCGAGATTTCTCACTTCGACGCTGGCGTAAATTGCCTTGGGGTCGAGGGAGGTCTTGATGACCAGATCTTTGGCGTAGACGCGGGGGAGCGTCTCCACGTAGACTGCCTGCCAGAGGCCGCCGAATGGATAGTACCATCCTGCCTTCCAGGTGGGGATGTTGGATTGGTGCATCGGCGAGCCAACTCGCATGCCCTCCACC
>JBFJXC010000140.1:0-8741 GCA_041623325.1 Lentisphaeria bacterium
AACTGGTCGGCTCCTCCCCGGAGGTAATGGTGCGTCTGACCGACGGACTGGCCGAACTGCGCCCCATCGCCGGCACCCGGCCGCGCGGCAAGACCGAACCGGAAGACCGGCAGCTGGCTGAAGATCTACTGGCGGACAAGAAGGAGTGCGCCGAACATCTGATGCTGGTGGATCTGGGGCGCAACGACCTGGGGAGGGTCGCATGTCCTGGCAGCGTGGAGGTGCAGGACTTCATGACCATCGAGCGCTACTCGCACGTGATGCACATCGTCTCCCACGTCAAGGCCAACTTGCTGCCCGGGCACGACGCTTTCGACTTGATCAAGGCAACCTTCCCGGCCGGCACCCTCAGCGGCGCCCCCAAGATCCGAGCCATGGAAATCATCCACGAATTGGAACCGGAACCGCGCGGAACCTACGGCGGCGCGGTCGGCTACATCGGCTACGACGGCAACATGGATCTGGCCATCACCATCCGGACTCTCGACATCCACGACAGCACCGTCTCGCTGCAGGCCGGGGCCGGGATCGTTTTCGACTCCGACCCCCAAAAGGAGTACGAGGAGACTTGCCACAAGGCCCGCGGCATGATGCAAGCCTTGAATCTGGCCAGCCGCAATCTGGACCTGACCACCCTGCCGAAGTAATATAGAAACCTGACCGTTTACCTTAACGGAGACTCCGACATGCTTCTGATGATCGACAACTACGATTCCTTCACCTACAACCTGGTACAGTATCTGCAGATGCTGAAACAGGAGGTAAAGGTGGTTCGCAACGATGAACTCAGCCTCGAGGAGACCATGGCGATTCCGGCGGAGGCGGTCATCATTTCCCCCGGCCCCTGCACCCCGCACGAGGCCGGAATCTCCGTGCCCCTGATCCAGAGCCTCAGCGGCAAACGCCCCATCCTCGGCATCTGCCTTGGCCATCAGAGCATCGCCGCCGCCTTTGGAGGCAACGTCATCCACGCCAAAGCGATCATGCACGGCAAAACATCCAACATCACTCACGACAACACCGGCATCTTCGCAGGTTTGCCCTGCCCCTTCGCGGCCGTGCGCTACCACTCCCTGGCCGTCGAGGCCGAGTCCCTGCCCGGCTGCCTACGGGCCAACGCCAGCACCGAAGATGGCGAAATCATGGGACTGCAACACACCGAGCACCTGACGGTCGGCGTCCAGTTCCACCCCGAATCAATCCTGACCAGCAACGGCATGGATCTGCTGGCCAACTTCCTGAAAATGGCGGGGCTCGATATCCGAAATTAGATTTGGACAGTTGATACTGGACACACCCAAATCGATTACCTGAGCAGCTAGCTCAGCTGTCCCGCTAAGCGGGAAGCCCTGAACCACTGAACACCGAAACCCGGAAACGGCACCATGATCAAAGACGCACTGCAAAAACTGGTTATCCGCACCGATCTGAGCCGCGGCGAAGTCGAAGCCTGCATGGAGGAGATCATGGAGGGGCAGGCCAGCCCGGCCCAGATCGCCGCCTTCATCACCGCGCTTCGCATGAAAGGCGAGACCGTCGAGGAACTCACCGGTGGGGCCGCCACCATGCGCAAACACGCCACCACCATCGATGCCGGCGGCCGCCAGCACGTGGTCGACATCGTAGGCACCGGAGGCGACGCGGCCAATACCTTCAACATCTCCACGGCCGCCGCCTTCGTGGCCGCCGGCGCCGGCCTCTGCATTGCCAAGCACGGCAACCGCGCCGTCTCCAGCAAATGCGGCGCCGCCGACGTGCTGGCGGAACTCGGGGTGAATCTGGATGCCACTGCCGACGTCATGGAAAAATGCCTGCAGGAGAATGGCATCTGCTTTCTCTTCGCCCAGAAGCTGCATCCGGCCATGAAACATGCCGCTCCCGTCCGCCGCGACCTGGGCATCCGCACCATCTTTAATATGCTGGGGCCCCTGACCAACCCGGCCAACGCCAACTGCCAGGTGCTGGGCGTATACGATGCCACCCTGACCGAGACCTTCGCCAACGTCTTCAGGCAACTCGGCTGCCACCGCGCCATGGTCGTGCACGGCTTGGACGGACTCGACGAAATCTCCACGGTGGCCAATACCCGCATCAGCGAACTGCGCAACGGGCAAGTCAGAACCTACGAACTTAGCCCCGAAACCATCTTTGGCCGCCTTGCCAGCCCCGCGGACTTGGTCGGAGGCGGGCCTGCCGAGAACGCGGCCATTCTCCGGGCCGTGCTTGAAAACACCCCCGGCCCCTGCCGGGATATCGTCCAGCTCAACGCGGCCGCCGCTATCATGGTCGGCGAGCAAGCGGACACTCTGGAAGAAGCTCTGAAACTGGCCGACGACTCCATCACCAGCGGCGCGGCCTTGAACAAACTCGAAGCTTTGGTGAAAGCCACAAATTAAACAGAGCGCCTTCAACGGGCTTGTCCTGATGGGAGGACGACGGGGGTTGCGGACGCCTGTGCAACGGAAACTTCCAGCTCAGGCCCATCCCCACCAAAAGGATGAAGGCGCAAGAGTGAGGTCACACCCATGAACATTCTCGACCAGATCATCGAGCAGACCAAGCAGGACCTGATCAAGGCCAAGGAGGAGCTTCCGCTGGAGAAGCTCCAACACTTCGTGAGCGGTGCCGAAACCCAACCCGGCCGCTTCGCCGCCGCCCTTACGGGCAAGGACACCAAGGGCCCCCGCATCATCGCCGAACTCAAGCGCGCCTCGCCCTCCAAGGGGCTGATCCGTTACGACTTCCATCCGGTCTCTCTGGCCATGGAGCTGGAAGAGAACGGGGCCGCCGCCCTCTCGGTGCTGACCGATGTCCGACACTTCCAGGGCAGTCCCGAGTTTCTTCGCGCCGCCGTGGCCAACGTCTCCATCCCCGTGCTTCGCAAGGACTTCATTGTCGACCCCTATCAGATCTACGAGGCCAAGGCCTGGGGCGCTTCGGCCATCCTGCTGATCGCCGCGGCTCTTTCCCCGAAACAGTTCGCCGACCTGCACGAAACCGCCACCGCCGTCGGCTTGGACGTCCTCTGCGAAATCCACAACGCCGACGAGCTGCCCATGGTTCTGGATGGCGGGGCCCTGATCGTCGGGGTCAACAGCCGGAACCTGAAAACCTTTTCGACCGACCTGGGCATTGCCGCCAAGCTGATGGACGCCATTCCCGCGGATGTCATCCGGGTGGCCGAAAGCGGCATCCATGGCGCCGCCGACATCCGCAGCCTGCAGGAAGCCGGGGCCGACGCCTTCCTGATCGGCGAGACCCTGATGCGGGCCAGACATCCCGGCGTCCTTCTGGAGACCTTAATTGCGTCGTAGATTAACCGTGGTCGCGCTCGTAACCGAGGAAAACAGCTTTTTCGATCACGATTGCGTTTACGAGCGCGATCACGCGAACGACAACCAAACAACAAACCGACCCATGCCGACCATCAACATCAAAATTTGCGGACTGACCAATCTGGCCGATGCCGTCAAGGCCACCGAGCTGGGAGCCGACTTTCTGGGCTTTATTCAAGTGCCGGATACGCCACGCTATATCCAGCCCGAAACCCTGCGAATGATCGTGTCGGGCCTGCCGCGGGAGATTCCCAAGGTAGGCGTCTTCATGAACGAAACCGCCGAGCGCCTGGCCGACATCATGGCGTACTGCGGACTTGACGTGGCCCAGTTGCATGGGGACGAGTCGGAGCAATTCAGCCGCGGACTGGCAGGGCGGCGGATTTGGAAAACGGTTTTTCTAGCGGACGAAACGGATGTGGCCTGCGCCCTGCCCTATCCAGCCGAGGCCCTGTTGGTGGACTTTGCCTCGGGTGCCCAACGGGGAGGCACCGGCCAGCTGGCCAACTGGGATCTGGCCGCCCGACTGGCCCGACAGCGCCAAACCCTGCTGGCTGGTGGCCTGAATCCGGGCAACGTGCGGGAGGCCATTCGTCAGGTGCGCCCCTGGGGGGTGGATGTCAGCAGCGGCGTGGAGGCCTCGAAGGGCAAGAAGGACCACGGCAAGCTGCGCGACTTTATCGCCGCCGCCAGAGAAATGTGAAGCGAATCGTGCCTCCACCGGGCTTGTCCCGATGGGGCGGAGATGGAATTTTTAACCGCTTGTGCCCCCAACAACTCCGATCTTCGCCCCATCCCCGCAAGAGGGATGGAGGCGAAAATACCCTTTCTGATATAAATTGCGTGCTGAAGGCACGCACCCAAATAAATAAAGGTGCAACCATGACCAAGACCCCCAAAAACAAGCCCGGGCACTTTGGCAGCTTCGGCGGCCAGTACGTGGCCGAAACCCTGATGCCCGCCATCAAGGAACTCGAAGTCGCCTTCCAGGAGGCCATCCAGGATCCGGCCTTCCTCGAGGAATACCATTACTACCTGCGCGACTACATCGGCCGGCCCAGCCCCCTCTATTTTGCCGAACGCCTCACCAAGCACTGCGGAGGGGCCAAAATCTACCTCAAACGCGAGGACTTGAACCACACCGGGGCCCACAAGGTCAACAACACCCTCGGCCAGGTCTTGCTGGCCAAACGCATGGGCAAGCCGCGGGTCATCGCCGAAACCGGGGCGGGCATGCATGGCGTGGCCACGGCCACCATCGCGGCACTGTTCGGCATGCAGTGCGACGTGTTCATGGGCGAGGAGGACATCCGCCGCCAGGCCCCCAACGTGATGCGCATGCGCTACCTTGGCGCCAACGTCATACCCGTCACCGCCGGCGCCGGCACCCTCAAGGATGCCATGAACGAAGCCCTGCGCAACTGGGTGGCCACCGTGGAGAACACGTTCTACGTGATCGGCACCGTCGCCGGCCCCCATCCCTATCCCGAGATGGTGCGCGAATTCCAGGCCGTGATCAGCCGCGAGGTGCGCCAGCAGATCATGGAGAAGGAAGGGCGCCTGCCCGATGCGGTCGTGGCCTGCATCGGCGGCGGCAGCAACGCCATGGGGATTTTCGCGGACTTTGTTAATGACGAGCAAGTCCAGCTGATCGGGGCCGAGGCCGGCGGTTCCGGGATCGACACCGGCAAACATGCCGCCAGTATCAGCGGCGGCAGCATCGGCGTGCTGCACGGCAACAAAACCTTCCTGCTGCAGGATGAACATGGTCAGATCCTGCCCACCCATTCCATCTCGGCCGGGCTGGACTATCCAGGCGTCGGACCCGAGCACGCCCATTTTCACGAGATCAAGCGGGCCCAGTATACCACCGTCAACGATGCCGAAGCCGTCCAGGCTTTCCATCTGCTTTGCCGCCTGGAAGGCATCATCCCCGCCCTGGAGTCCTCCCACGCCATCGCCGAGGCCCTCCGCCGCGCCCCGACCATGAAGCCCGACCAGATCATGGTCGTGAACCTATCCGGCCGAGGGGACAAGGACATGGCCTCGGTCGAGGAGTACCACCAACTGCATGGCTGATCATAGGTTTCTGTGGTTCAGTGTTCAAGTTTCAGGAATCCCCTGGCCCGATCACGATTGCGATCACGACCCGACACCCGAAACCGAAATCGAATTACATACAAAGCTGGTTCAGCTATCCCGCTTAGCGGGAAGCTGGCCCCCGTAACCCCTTGGAGTTCCCAATCATGAAACGCATTCAAGAAGCCTTCGAGAGCTGCCGCCGCGAGAACCGCAAGGCCCTGGTCCCGTTCATCTGCGCCGGCGACCCGAGCCTGGAACTGACGGCTAAACTCCTGCCCGCCATCGCCGAGGCCGGTGGCGACATCATCGAACTGGGGGTTCCCTTCTCCGACCCCATGGCCGACGGCCCCACCATCCAGGCCGCCAGCGAACGCGCCGTGGCCGCCGGCACCACCCTGCCCCAGATTCTGGACCTAGTCCGCGATTTCCGCAAGCAGTACCAAACCCCCATCGTTCTCTTCAGCTACTACAACCCCATCATGCAGTACGGTGTGGACAAACTCGCCGCCGACTGCGCCCAAATCGGTATCGACGCCTGGCTCGTGGTCGACGTACCCTCTGAAGAGCAGGACGAAATCCGCCCGGCCCTGCGCGCCCACGGTCTAGACTGGGTTACCCTGCTGGCCCCCACCACCCCCCGCGAGCGCGCCGCCAAGATTCTCCAGGATCCCGGGGCCTTCGTCTACTACATCACCGTCACCGGCGTCACCGGCACCCGGGCCGAACTGCCCGCCGACCTCAAGGACCACCTGCACATGCTCAAGGAGCTGACCGACGCGCCCGTGGTCGCCGGTTTCGGCGTTTCGACCCCGACCATGGCCTCCCAGGTTGCCCAGCACGCCGACGGAGCCGTGGTCGGCAGCGCTTTGGTCAAGACCATCGCCGCCGCCGACGCCGACAAGGCCGTACAGGCCGCCCGCGACTTCGTGGCCGGCCTCAGCGCCGCCCTGCGCTAGACTCCACCGGAGACTGCCGCGGCTGAAAACCTGGTGATGATGGCCAAACCGTTTCCTCCATGCGGCCTGCCGGCACCCTCGAATAGCGTTTTCGATACCAATATCCCCTTGAATACCAGGCGCATCACAGGATATTGAAACGTAAACGATATCGTAAACTGTAGCCATCGAGGGATGTGCAATGCCAAAAGAAGCCCTGCCCGGCCTGCGCCGGGGCCTGCGAATCTTGGAGGCGCTGGGCCAAGAACCGACCGGCCTGCGGTTCGGCGACATCCAATCCCTATGCGACGGGGCCCCGCCCTCGACAATCTCGCGACTCGTTGGCGCACTCCTGGATGAAGCGCTGATCCGGCAGGACGAGACCTCACATGCGTACCGCCTGACCGAGCGGGCCCGGAACCTTGGCGTGGCCTTGGCCGGGGCGGCCGCCCTGTCCGAGCGGGTTCGCCCCGCCGTCCGCCAACTGGCCGAGCGCACTGGCCAGTCGGCCGCGTTCTTTGTCTTTGACGGCACCGCCTGCCTGCTCCTGGCCAAGCATGAACCGCCAGAAGCTTTCCACTATATGAGCGAAGGCAACGCCAACGGGCAGTTCACCCGCCACGGATTTGCCCGGGTGCTGATGGCCTTCCAGCCGCCGGCCGTGCAGGAGCGCCTGCTGAGCCAAAGCCTGCTGCCTCCCCACGCCAGCCGACGCGAATTTGCCGCCGAACAGGAGCAAATCAGGCAAGATCGGCAACGGATCAACCTGGAGGACGATGCCCCGGGAGTCGGCCGGATCGTCGCCCCGGTTCTAGGCAGAGGCGGCAACCTGCTGGGCGCCATCGGCCTATCGTTTTTTCAGGGAGCCCACTTGACCGACCACTACGGGACCATGGCCCAGACCGTCTGCGTGGCCGCCCGCCAAGCGGCCACGCTGGCCATGCCCTGATCAAGACTGTTTCGCGGCTAGCCCAGATACTTGCCTTCATGAAAATCGACCACTGAAAGGAGACCACTGATGAGTCAACCCAATGTCATTGTCTTTCTCACGGACGACCAAGGCTACGGCGATCTGTCCTGCATGGGGGCCCCGGACTTCCGAACCCCGCATATCGACCGTCTGGCCCGAGAAGGGGTGCGTTTTACCGACTTTTACGCGGGCTCGTCCGTGTGCAGCCCGTCGCGGGCCAGTCTGCTGACCGGACGATTTCCTGGCAATGCCGGAGTCCGCGCCATTCTGGAGGGCCATCGCAAGGCCACCGGTCTGCCCGGACACGTTCCGACCCTGGCCACGCTGCTGCGCGACACCTGCGGCTACAACACGTACATGACCGGCAAATGGCACCTGGGACTGGCCGAGGAGTCCCGCCCCCACAACCATGGGTTCTCCAAGTGGTTTGGATTCATGGCCGGCTGCATTGACTACTACTCCCACATCTTCTACTGGGCCATGAACAAGCCGGGCCCCACACTTAACCCGCCCCACGATCTCTGGGAGGATGGTCGCGAAATCTGGGACAACGGCAACTATTTCACCCAAGCCGTCACCGACAAGGCCGTCTCCTACATTCGCGAAGCCGCCGCGGAAAACAAGCCGTTCTTCCTGTACGTTCCCTACAACGCCCCCCACTACCCCATGCATGCGCCCAAGCCATACATGGACCGCTTTCCGGACCTGCCAGTGGACAGGCGAATCATGGCCGCCATGCTCAGCGCCGTTGACGATGGCGTCGGGGCCATCATGGCCGAACTCGAACGCCAGGGCCTGGCCGGAAACACCCTGACCTTCTTCACCTCCGACAACGGGCCATCGCGCGAATCGCGAAACTGGATGGACGGCTCCCAGGACCCCTACTACGGCGGCTCGGCCGGGGCATTGAAAGGGCACAAGTTCAGTCTTTACGAAGGAGGCATCCGAGTGCCCGGGATCATGCATTGGCCCGGAACCATACCAGCAGCCCAGGTGCTCAGCGAGCCATGCGGCGCCTTCGACATTCTGCCCACCGTCCTGAAGGCCGCAGGCGCCGATGCGACCGCGTATGAAGTGGACGGGACCGATCTGCTAAGCTATGTCACCGGTGGTGCGGCCCCGGATGAACGCGAACTCTATTGGGAACTGCGCGGACAGACCGCCATGCGCCAGGGCGACTGGAAGCTCGTCCTGAATGGCAGCCTGGTGGAAGGGGCACCCGCGGAAGACGCCGTCCACCTCTCCAACCTCAGGACAGATCCTGGAGAGCAGATCAACCTGGCCAAGGAGCACCCGCAACGTCTTGCCCAGATGGAACAGAAAGCTCGAAACTGGGCCCAGGGAATCGAAGCGCGTTGGCAGCGGGAATTCAGCCCCGAAAGGCAGGGACTGACCACCTGACCAGCCTCAACGTGTGCA
>JBFJXC010000141.1:0-8526 GCA_041623325.1 Lentisphaeria bacterium
GCGACTGGATGGCGCGGCACCCGCACCGCCACACTGGACAGGCCCGAGGTTACGATATCGGGTACGTCTTCGCTTTTGGGCAGAACCAGGGTCAATGGCCCCGGCCAGAAGTGCTCGGCCAGCTTAAGGGCCTCGGCCGGAAAGGAGGAGACCAGTTTCCTGGCCGCTTCGATGCTGTCCACGTGCACGATCAGCGGGTCGAAATGCGGGCGCCGCTTGATCTCGAAAATGCGCGCGCTGGCCTTGGGGTCCAGGGCGTTCGCACCCAGTCCGTAGACGGTTTCGGTTGGGAATGCCACAGTGTAGCCGTGCCTCAGAAGCTGGCCGGCTTTGGCGATGGCCTCTTGGTCGGCCGTGGAAATGTTGCCGGGCTTGTCAACGGGCGTGGACATGGTTGAAACCCCCTCGGCGACCTGTCCAGGTCGCTGCAGTGTCAGTTGCCGGTTCGGGGCGATCCTGGCTTCCGCAGGCGGAAGCCAGGCTTGAGCAACCAATAGTCATGGTTGCGGGCGCATGCAAGCGCTCGTGGCCATCAGGCGGTGCGAACCTTCTGGTCGTCGGCCTCGACTTGTTGGCGCATGGTCTCCCGGTAGGTTTCCAGGGCCTGGGCCAGGGAGTCGTCGGCCAGTGCCAGGATGCGGATGGCCAGTAGGGCCGCATTCTTGGCGCCGGCGCTGCCGATGGCGGTGGTGGCCACGGGAATGCCGCCGGGCATTTGGACCGTGGAGAGCAGGGAGTCCATGCCGCCGAGGTCGGAGGTCTTCATGGGCACGCCGATCACGGGGATCGTGGTCAGGGAGGCCAGGACTCCAGCCAAGTGGGCGGCCTTGCCGGCGCCGGCGATGATGACTTTGGTGCCGCGCTGTTTGGCCCCGGTCCCATACTCATGGGCCTTGGCCGGGGTGCGGTGGGCGGAAATGATCCGGGTCTCATAGGGCACGCCGAAGCTCTCGAGCACGGCCGTGGCTTGCTTCATGGTGTCCAAGTCGGATGTGCTTCCCATCACCACGGACACAGTCGGTGCGTTGTTCATCTTGCAGCTTCCTTATTTGCTCATGGCCAGGGCGCACTGGTACATGCGCTCGAACAGCTCGGGAATGTCTTCGACTTCGATGCAGGAAAAGGCCACCCGGATGTCGTGCTGCCCCGAGGAGATGACCCCGATGCCTTCGCTTTCCAGAAGCTTTACGCGGTAGGCTTCCGCGTTCAGGTCGTTCAGTTTCACGCACATGAAGTATCCGGAGTTGAAGGGGTAGGCCTTCCAGACGGCGTCGAACTTGCTCTGGGCCAACACCTCCTTGACCTTGGCCGCCCTGCTGCGCATGGTCTGGAACTTCTGTTCCTTCTGGCTGTTGTAGGCCGGATCCTGCATGGCTTTCAGCACCACGGTCTGTGACAGGTTTGAGCAGTTGGAGACGTTGCCGCGGATGGCCGCCCCGATCTTCTTTTCCAAGGCGGTGTACAAGGGCTGGTTGGCGCCCTTGTTGCCGAAGGTCACGAAGCCGATCCGGAAGCCCCAGACGAAGTCCTCCTTGGTGGCTCCGTCCAGTTTGACCGCCAGGATACGCTCGTGGCAGTGAGCCAGCTTGGCAAACAGCGATTCCCTCATGATGTTCTCTTCGAAGAAAAGCCCGAAGTAGGCGTCGTCGGAGAGGACCACCAGGTTGCATCCCGAATCCGCCACCTCGCAGAGAGCCTGGCAGATGGCCTCTCCTTCCTCGTTGGTGATGGAGTAGCCGGTTGGATTGTTGGGGAAGTTGAGCAGGACCAGCAGCTTGCTCTTGCCTTCGGCCTGGCACTTGAGCGTCTGGCGGAAACCTTCGCAGTCAAATCCGCCATCGGCCCCGAAAAGCGGGTAGGTCTTCAGAGTGGCTTTTTGGCGGAGGCCAAAGATCAGGCTGTAGTTGCCCCAGAACATGTCGGAAACCAGGATGGTATCGCCCGGGTCCACAAAAAGCTCTCCGACCAGGCTGAGACCATGGGTCACGCCGCTGGTGACCACGGGAGTGCTGATGGGCCGCCCGGCCAGCGAGGGGTTCTTCTGCTGCAGTTCCTGACCCCAGAGCTGGCGCAATTTGGCATTGCCGGGGGAGGGGGCGTACGGCAGGATCTCGTCGGGTTGCAGGTGGGGGAACTGCTTCATGATCGAGTCCAGGTACATGGCGTGGCCCTGCTCGGTCGCGGTCCCGATCGTGGCATTGAAGCGCGTGGCCTTCTCATTGGCTTCGGCGGACTGGGTGATGATGCCTTTTGGGAAAAAGAGCTTGGTGCCCAGCTCCGAGAGCATCTCGGCCACATGGACATTGCTCTGTTGGATCATCGCGTTCAATTCAGCGGCCAAAGGATTCAGCATGGGTCCTACCTGTCGTCTCTGCAGTTGCCGTCGGAGAGCCGTCTGGATGCGCCTGGCTCAGGTGTGTGCTTTCTACAACAAAGGCCGAATCAACCCTGGCGGAGGTCGTTCGGCCTGTATCTCTACACGCCCTCGAAAAAGAGCCCGCGTCGGTGTGCCCGACATGGTTGTAGATAAAGTCCGGTAATGTAAAAGCGTCCTGGCCCGCAATCAAGACGCTGTGCCCGTTTTTCTTGATCATAGCCGCCGGACGGTGGGCCTTTCAAGTACAAATAACTCCTGCAACGGTTGTTTTGAACGGGCGAGGCAGTATTTTTTCATCTGAAACAGACCGTCTCCAGCCCTCCACTTCTCCCAGACTGTTATGATTATCACGTCCAAGCAATTTGTCGTCAGCAACAGCGACCCGGCCAAATGCCCGAAGGTCTCCCAGCCCGAGTACGCCATGGTAGGGCGCTCGAACGTGGGCAAGTCGTCGCTGATCAACATGCTGGTGAATTCCAAGGGGCTGGCCAAGACCTCCTCCAAGCCCGGGAAAAGCCGTCTGATCAACCATTTTCTGATCAATGGCGATTGGTATCTGGTGGATCTGCCGGGTTATGGCTTCGCCAAAGTTTCCAAGAGCGAGCGGGAGAGGTGGGATCGCATGATTACCGGCTATCTGACCAGCCGGGAAAATCTGGTTTCGGTGTTGTTGCTGATCGACGCCCGCCTGGAGCCTCAGGACATCGACCTGGGCTGCGTCAACTGGCTGGGCGAATTGGGCATTCCCTTTGTGCTGGTCTTCACCAAGGTGGACAAGAAGGGTGGCCGAAAGGTCCGGCAAAACATGAAGCTCTTCCGGGAGGCCATGCTGGAAACGTGGGAGGAGTTGCCACCGATGTTCGTCACCTCGGCGGAAACCGGCCAGGGCCGCAAAGCCATTCTGGACTACATCGAGGGGCTGAACGGGCAGGATGCTGTGGTCAGCGCCCAGTAGCCTGGCGGCCACGATTGCCCCGTATGCGGCAGGCCCTGGAGATACGGCAATTCCTTGTCGCCCGCCACCGTGGACCCCTGCCTTCCCCTTGATTTCCCACCTTCAAAGTTTATAGTCACTGCAATGAATGCAGTGACACTAAACAGGACGCGCGGCGAAGTCGGCCGGATTCTGAAGGCGTTTCGTGAGCGGACAGGGCGTCAGCAGAAGGCGGTGGCCGTCGAAGCCGGTATTTCCACCAGTATGCTCAGCCAGATTGAGCGGGGGGGTGTTTCCCCCTCGATTGACACGCTTTGGGGCGTTTGCAATGCGTTGGGCTTGGAGATGTCGGAGCTGTTCAGTCGCTTGTCTCCCCGCAAGGCGGTGAGCGTCCACCGTCCGGGGGAACGCCTGAAGACCAGGCGGCAGGGTGTGGGCTACGAGCAGCTGGTAGCCACCCGCGGCGGCACGCATTCGGCCGAGCTTTTTCTGTTGGAACTGGAGCCGGGGCATCAGGCGGGATTGAACGGCCAGGGCCATGAAGGGGCCGAAATGGGCTACGTGCTGGCAGGCAATGCCACCCTGACGATCGACGGCGTCGAATATGAGCTGAAGACTGGAGACAGCCTCTCCTACGCCTCCAACCGGCCGCATCGGCTGGTCAATCATGGGCGGGAGACATTTCGGGCGGTCTGGTGCGCCATGCCGCCCCACAAGGATTATTTGGACCAGAACGAGACCTGAAACGAAAGGAACGATCGATGGGAAAGACGATAACCGAGAAGATTTTCGCGGCCCACAAGAAGGACGAGCCGTTTCCGGGCGTGAGCGTGCTCTCCCTGGACGTGGTCATGTGCCACGAAATCACCACGCCCATTGCCATTGCCGACTTGGAGTGGCGCGGCAAGGACCGCGTCTTTGACCCCACCAAGATCAAGGCGGTCATCGACCATGTCACCCCCTCTAAGGACAGCAAGAGCGCCACGCAGGCCAAGATTCTGCGGGATTGGGCCCGGCGGCATGATCTGACCGACTTCTTCGACATTGGCTGCAATGGGGTCTGCCACGCCATTTTCCCGGAAAAGGGCTTCATCCGGCCGGGGTACACGGTCATCATGGGCGATTCCCACACCTGTACGCATGGTGCTTTCGGGGCCTTTGCCGCCGGTATCGGGACCACCGACTTGGAAGTGGGCATTCTGAAAGGCGTCTGCGCTTTCCGTGAACCCAAGACGATCCGTCTCAATGTGACCGGTGCCATGCCCAAGGGGGTTTACGCCAAGGATGTGATCCTGGAGATCATCCGGCGCCTGACCGTGAACGGCGCGACCGACCGGGTCATCGAGTTCCGCGGCAATGTCGTGGATAGCATGACCATGGAGGAGCGCATGACCCTTTCCAACATGGCCATCGAGGCCGGCGGCACCAGCGGGCTGTGCCTGCCGGATGCCGTGACCGTGGACTACCTCTGGCCCTTCATCCAGGGCGAGTACGCCGACAAGGCCGCCGCGCTGGAGGATTTCAAGCAATGGTGGTCGGACGAGGATGCCGAGTACGAGCAGATCATCGAGGTCGACGTGTCGGAGCTGGAACCGGTCTCTACGGTCGGCTACAAGCCCGACCAGGTCCGGAAGGTCAAAGAGTTGACCGAAGTGGTCATCGATCAGGTCTACATCGGCAGTTGCACCAACGGGCGCATTTCGGACTTGCGGGTGGCCGCCGAGGTCACCAAGGGCCGCAAGTTGGCTCCGGGTGTGCGCGGGGTTCTCTCCCCGGCTACGCCGCTGGTCTATCGGCAGGCTCTGCAGGAAGGGCTGATCGAGATCTTCATGGATGCCGGCTACTGCATTACCAACCCCACTTGCGGGGCTTGTCTGGGCATGTCCAACGGGGTTCTGGCCGAGGGGGAGGTCTGCGCCTCCACCACCAACCGGAATTTCGCCGGTCGCATGGGCAAGGGCGGCATGGTCCATCTGATGAGCCCTGCCAGCGCCGCCGCCGCCGGCATTGCCGGACACATCGCCGACCCGCGAGACTACCTGAACTAGGCTCATGTTTACCTGCACGAAAGCCATGACGAGAGGATTTGCACGATGAAGACATTCGGTGGTTCCGTATTGTTTTTGGACCGGTCCGATATCAACACGGACGAAATCATCCCGGCCAAGTATCTGACCGAGGTCAAGAAGGACGCCCTGAAGCCGTACCTGCTCGAGGATCTGATCCTGGACGGTTTCGACCCCAAAGGGGAAGCCCTGCAGAAGGCTCGGGTGATTGTCACTCGCCAGAATTTCGGCTGCGGCTCCAGCCGGGAGCACGCCCCCTGGGCCTTGGAAGTGAACGACATCACCCTGGTCATCGCCCAGAACTACGCCCGTATTTTCCGGCAGAACATGTTCAACTGCGGCATGATGGCCGTGGAGATGTCCGCGTCGCAGGTCGAGGCGATTTTCAAACTGTCCGGCAAGGGCGGGGTGGAGTGCGCGGTGGATTTGGATGCCAAGAAACTGGTCTTCACCGCCGCCGATGGCAGCCGTCTGGAACTGGACTTCGGTCTGAGTGAGTTCGACGAGGCCCTGGTGCGCGCCGGCGGCTGGGTCGAGTTCGCCGACGCCCGGTACTGATCGGGCTAAGCCAGTAAACCCAAGCGCCGGCCGAAGGGAAACCCTCGGCCGGTGCTTTTTTGTCAAGTTGGCGCGCCGGGCCCCGGTGCGCTCGTTCAACGGGGCCCGTTGAACCTACTTCTCCGGCGATGGCGTGCCTACAGCTTCAGCCAGCCGATCTTGTCCAGGAAGGCGATGAGCACGGCCACCGGACTGATGAAGCGGATGAAGATGCCCCAGATGGAGGCCAGGGTGAAGACATGGACGGGCGAGTTGTGGCTGGGGTCGTCCTTGAGTCCGGCCAGCAGGCTGAAGAAATGCACGTCCGCGAAGTTGTGGGAGCCATGCCGGATCTCCTCCACGGCCTTCTTGGTCCCCCAAATCCAGCCGACGAACAGAGCGATGAACAGCCCGCCCAGGGGCAACAGGTAGTTGGATGACAGGATATCCATGATGTCCAGAAAGCAGCCGTGGCTGGTGTGGAAGGCCCAGGTGATGCCGTTGCCGATCCAGGCGACCGGCCCCCAGCCGGTAATGTCCGAGTCCGCGCTGAGAGCGGAGGGCAGTCCGAGTGCGAAGATGACGCTGCCGAAGACGAGGGTGGCCTGGGTCCGGGACCATTTCTTTTCATCCACGAAGTAGGCGGTGACCACTTCCAGCAGGCTGATCCCGGAGGTCAGGGCGGCAATCAGCAGCAGCAGGAAGAATAGAGTGGCCCATAGCATGCCGCCCGGCATGGTGGCGAAGACGGTCGGAAGGGTGATGAAGACCAGTCCGGGACCGCCCTTGGGGTCCAGTCCCTGGGCGAAAACGGCCGGGAAGATGGCCAGACCGGCCATCAGTGCGATCAGAGTGTCCAGAAAGGTGATGGACAGGGCGGAGGTGAAGATGTTCTGTTTCTTGCTCATGTAGCTGCCGTAGGTGATCATGGCCCCCATGCCCAGGCTGAGGGTGAAGAAGGCATGTCCCAGGGCCAGCAGGATCCCGGTCGCGGACAGTTTGCTGAAGTCCGGACTGAGGAAGAAGCGGATGCCCGCGCTGGCGCCCTCCAGGGTGATGCCGCGGATGATCAAGACGATCAGCAGCAGGAACAGAATCGGCATCAGGATCTTGGACCAGCGCTCGATCCCGGACTTGACCCCTCGCACGACAATTCCAACGCACAGCGCCAGGAAGGCGAAATGGCAGCCGATGGACCAGGCGGGGCTTTTGACAAAATTCACGAAGTGCTGGGTGGAGAGGTCGGCGGTGCTGGCGTCGATGCTGCCGGTCAGATGTTGGATGAAGTAGCCGATCGTCCAGCCGGCCACCACGCTGTAGTAGGAGAGGATCACGAAACCGGCCGCCACCCCCATGCCCCCTAGAACGGTCCAGCCGAAACGGAAGATGGCCGCGCCCAGAGCCAGGCTCAGGAGCGCCCAGCCCCACTGTCCAAAGGCGCCCAGAAAAAGGCCGCTGAGCACGAAACCGGCACCGATCAAATGGGCCACGGTGGACGAGGAAGGCTTGAGGGTATGGATGGCGCCGACGGGGTTTCGCTGGGTGTGGCGGCCCAGGGTGATCTCGCAGAGCATCACCGGCAGGCCGATGATGGCGATGCAGATCAGGTAGACCAGTACGAAGGCGCCCCCGCCGTTCTCCCCGGTGATGTAGGGGAATTTCCAGATATTGCCCAGGCCAACGGCCGAGCCAGCCGCGGCCAGAATAAAGCCCAGGTTGCTGCTCCAGTGTTCGCGCTGCCCGTTGTTTTCCATAATGTCCTCTCGCTTCCGTGATTCTGGTTAGTCAAACACGCCTTTATGTAAAGGCCGAACCGCAAATGTCAACCCTTTTACGGGACGCCGAAACGCCAAACGCGGTCGCCCGGCTTCCGCCTCACGGCCGCTGCCTTGCCCAGTGCATTCCACTGTTGCGATTCAGACAAGTCGTGTCATAGTTTTAGCCACGTTATGACCCACTGTTTGAAACCGCTAGGTTGCCCGGGGTACGCGCCACTAACAGGAGCAATACATGATGCCAGCTCTGACTCGCCAAGCCTTTCTGAAAAGAATCAGTATCGTGCCGGCCATCTGCCTCAGTCTGGGCACGGGTCTTGCCGCCGCCCCCGCCCAGGCAGCGGAGGCCAAAAAACGTCCGGCGCGTCCTCCGCGGACGTGCGGGGGGTACCGCGATGTGGCTGGAAACGGCGTCTGCGACCGTTCGGAAAACGGCGGCAAATGCACCGCTCGGCGTTGTCCGGGAAACGCGCTTAATTCGGCTTGGAAAACCGTGGCGGAGCAGGGGGCTCCAGCAGGGGTCTGCGCGCTTTGGAATGACCCAAGGACCAAGGGCTATTGTTCCGTCAGCTCGCGGACGGAAAATCCCTGCACCTTCACCAAATGTCCCGCCCACAAGAACACGACAACAACCCTGACCCCTTGAAACCCGAACACGAAAAGTCCGGCGGCTCAAATCAACAATGGCACTGAGGTCTTCTTTACGGTACTGGGACCGTCCATGGTGGGCGGCACCGATGCCTCGTTCAGGTCAGCCTTGGGAAGCTTTCGGGCAGGAACACTATTTTGCAGAACAGACGTAGAGTCGCTCTCTGAAGAACCGGGGCCAAGCCGATA
>JBFJXC010000142.1:0-8491 GCA_041623325.1 Lentisphaeria bacterium
GGTCGGCGAGGTCGGCGAGTCTAGGCTCAAACGTCTGGCATTGGAATACGAATGTCGGGTGAACCCGGTCTGGCCCATGCCCGGGCTGGAGGAAACCCTGGCGGGAATCAGGGACCAAGACTTGTGTCTGGGGATTGTCTCCAACGCTCAGTTTTACACGCCGCTGCTGTTTTCGGGACTTCTCGGAAAGGATTTGCCCGCGCTGGGATTCGATGAACGCCTGTGTGTCTGGTCGTATCGCGAACTCCAGGGCAAGCCGTCTGCCCAGTTGTTCGGCAAGGTGACGGCCACGTTGAAGCAGTCGTTCGGTATCAGTCCCGACCATGTCCTGTATGTCGGCAACGACATGCGAAACGACATCGCCGCCGCTGCCCGCGCCGGTTGCCGCACCGCCTTGTATGCAGGCGATAGCCGGTCATTGCGGCTCCGGGCGGACGACCCGTTCTGCCAGGGGGTCGTTCCCGATCTGGTCGTAACCCAGCTGCCGCAGTTGCTATCGGCCATTACGTCCAAGAAAATGTGCACTTAACGGGGCTGGGAATTTAGTTGTCCCCGCTTGGCTAAATCCGGCCCTGTTTGGGTTTGGCGATGCTGTCTGTCTGGCGTGGCCGCCCGGATCGCCGGGGCGCGTAGAACTTACTGGGTGGTGATCTGGATTGGGATGGCGGGCAGGTAGCCGAAGGAGACCGTTTTGAGGGCCTTATTGCCCTTGGCGTCCTTTTGGCCCCAGTCGACCTGCCGGAAGATCTCCACGATCAGGTTGTCGGCCAGGCCAGCCTGCACAGCATCCGGGTCGGCTTTCAGATCGAAAGCCAGGCCCTCGGGGATTTCGGTTTGGTTTTGAAGGGAAATGCCGGTCGGGGGCTCGTTTAGCCTCAACTCGATCTCCCGGAACCATTTGCCTTTCGGGGTCTTGACGCGCACCTGCGCGGTTCCGCCCGCCGGAATGCGGACTGGCCCGCTGTCGGCCAGGCTGGCCCTTGCCCGCCCTTTGCCTCTGACCGAGACCATCAGATCCCGGGCTGGCGCCAGGTGGCGCCAGAGGAAGGCTTGCATCACATCGTCGGAGGGAGTCGCCTGTCTGGTGATGGTTTGGCCCTTGATCAGGGCGCGTCCCTCTATTCGCAGGATTGCCTGTGTCTGGGAGGGCTCCGATGCGGTCAGGGTGAAGCGCATCCGGTCGCAGCCGGCAGGAATGGTTGCCGCATTCAGGCTGAAGCCAGCTGGCGGGTCGATCAGCCGCAGCTCGATCGGGCCGTCGAAACCATCTTTGGGCAGCACATGCACCTGGAGGGGGACGGCGCTGCCAGCACGCATGTTGATGCTGGAGGGGGTCAGGTGCAGGGAGAAGTCAGGCCGGGGGGGGCTGATCCGCAAGCGGTAGGAATATGCCTCGCCTCCCTGGTTCTGAGCATCCGAAATTTGAACATGGTACAGTCCAGTTTCCGGTATGGTGACTCGGAGGTGGGAATCGGCATGGTGGGTGAGGGCACCCATGTCGCGGTACAGGTGTCCTTTCTTGTCGACGAAGTCATCGTTCCACTGGAGGACTTTCCCCGAAGCATCGGTCAGGCGCAGCAGCGAGTCGAGGGGTGACATCAAGCGGCGGGCGAGGACGTCGGCGACAATCTCGTCTCCGGCGCTGGCGGTGAAACTGAACACGTCGAGGTCCCCTGGTTCGGATATGCGGCCGTTGACAATGCAGGGCAGGGTGATCGAGGGCTTGCTTTGGGGCCGGTCATTGGGTTCGGCTTCCTGGCATTCGGGCAAGGTGTCCACGGCGTAGGCCACGGGGTTGGAGCCCGTTCCGTTCCGGAAGATGGCTGCTTGCCGGATGGCCGGTCCGCCCGGTTCGGTATCCAGGACCAGGTCTGATTGTGGAAGGTTCCAACCGGAAACGGTCGCCACGGTCCGGGTCCCTTCCGGTCCCCCCAGCGGGAACAGCTGATTGATGAAAGGCTGCTCGCTGATGGAGATGCGGTAGACGAAATCCTCCCGGCCCCGGTAGATGCTGTCGCGTACCTGGAGCTCGTAGTAACCGTCTTCGGGGATTTCGTATAGCAGGATCGGGTCGGGGCTGAAGCGGTAGTCGTCGGCAAAGGCGATTTCCTTGCCTTGGGCATCGCAAAGGCTCAGCGTGGCCTGGAGCCAGCCGGGGACGGCGTCGGCCAGGAAGGGGACCAGCCGCCGGGCATGGACATCGATGACCAGCCGCTGGCCGCGGTGGCCTTGGAATCTGAAGCAGTCGACATCTCCGGGATAAACCTGGCCGTTGATCAAGACGGGCAGTTTCAGAGGGGCAGGATCCGGCAGACGCGAGGATTTTTCTGGATCATTGGGCTCGAGTTCAGAAACCTCGGGCAGGGTGCCGACCTGGAAGATCAGGGGGTTGGTCAACTCGTCGCGGGATTGGAGTCGGAGTTCGCGGTTGCCTGGAACCGCGTCGGGGGCGATGGTGACCTTGATCAGGGCCACTTCGCTGATCTGGGCGTTGGGCTGCTTCTTGTTGCGATCGGCAAAAAACTCGTGCCGCACATGGGCCAGCTCCCAGATGCTTTTGTCTTCCATGTCGAGCAGCAGAGGGTGTTTTAGGGGCTTGGCCTTTTCGTTGTTCCGGTTCTTCTTTTCGGCCTGGCTGTCCGCCTTTGCTGGCGGTTTCACTTTGTTCGGGGTGGGCTTTTTCATCCATGGGGGGTGGGGTTGTTTGACGATGCCGGCGGCGTGCAGTTCCGCCCAGCGTGTTTGCGTGAGTTCCTGCAACTGGGCAGTGAGTGCTTCGCGCTGCTCCTTGTCTACGTTCCGGTTGATTTTGTAATGGTCAATCAGCGTGGCTTGGACCCCGTCTCCGGAGACGTGAATATGGTTGATATTCCGGAGAAACTGGCCTCCTACCAATGCCGTGAAGGTCGTTCCTTGCCGGCCGCCTGCCGGGTAGGCAAAGCCAATGTGCGGGTCACGGGTCTGTGCCTGGGAGACGGCGGCCAAGGCGCAGACGGCCAGGCCCGTCAGCAGGTGTCGTTTGTAGGTTCCAGTCATGCCATGATCTCCCGGAGGCGGCCACAGGCCTGGCCGCTATCTTCATTGCCCGGCATGACCTTGATGTCCAGGCCCAGGGGATTGGGCATGGGTCCTTCGGGGGCGATGCCCATTAGTTCGTAGATGCTGGCCAGGAGCTCCCTTGGGTGGACGGGACGTTCGGCCACCTCCATGCCTTTGGTGTCCGAGGCGCCGAGAACGCGCCCGCCCTTGAACCCTCCGCCCGCGACCACGGAGGAGAAACATTTGCCATAGTGGCTTCGGCCGCCGTTCCAGGGGGATTCCCACTGGATTTTGGGTCCGCGGCCGAACTCTCCTCCCCACCAGACAATGGTGCTGTCGAGCAGGCCGCGTTCGGCCAGGTCCTGTAGCAAGGTGGCCATGGCCCGGTCCATTTCGGGAAGTTTCTGGCGCATGATCTCGAAGTGCCGCTTGTGGGTGTCCCAGCCTTTGTAGTTGATGGTAATGTAGGGAACCCCGCTTTCGACCAGTCGTCTGGCCATTAGGCAGGACTGGCCGAAGGTGTTGCGGCCGTAGCGGTCCCGCATCTGATCCGTCTCCTTTGAGAGATCGAAGAGCCGTTTGGCATCCCCGAACATCAGATCGTAGGCATTGCGTTCACAGCGGTCGAGAAACTGGAATTGGGGGTCGTGGGGCATGGCCTGCCCGAGGGTGTCAAGCCCATGGAGCAGATCGCGCCGGCTGCGCTGGCGCTGGTCGGATATGCCTTGGGCGACGATCCCCTCCACCAGGAAGGGATTCCTGTTTGGATCCCCTCCGGTGGCGAAAGGTTTGTAGCGGGGGCCCAGGAAACCAGCCTCGGAAAAACGGCCCTGGGGTCCGGTCAGCACGATGTAGGGCGGGACCAGTCCCTTGTAGCCGTGGTCGACGCCTTTGAACAGGGAGACGACCGCTCCGGCGCATGGGTAGACCAGTCGTCCGGGTTGGCGGCCGGTTTGGGTGATGTAAGAGGCGGTTTCATGCCCGTTGTTGCCATGGCTCATGCTGCGGATGATGGCGTATTTGTCGGCCTGCTTGGCCAGCAGCGGCAGCGACTCGCTGATCCGTATGCCGTCCACGTTGGTGGCAATGGGGTTTTTCAGGGGACCGCAATAGTCGTAGCCGGCTTCCGGCTTCGGGTCGAAGGTGTCCAGATGCGAGGGGCCGCCCCACATCCAGATCTGGATGACCGACTTGGCCTGGGCCGGCCGTGCCGACTCCTGGGCCAAGCAAGGCTTGGCCCCCAGGAATGGCAGCCCGGCGGCTCCCAACAGACCCAGCTTCAAAGCCTCGCGCCGGGAAATGGGGTTGGAATGGTGGGGGTTGAGAGTCATTTTATTCGCTCCCGGATATCCTGCTCAGAATCGCACTCATCAGCGTTTTTCCTGTCTGAGATCGGCCTGCGGCGGCCGGAACGCCCGCCTGGCTTCGGTCCGGTTGTCGGCCTCGGCCGGTGGATTGCGGTCACGTTTCTCAGGCTCGTTGCGTGGCTTGGCATCAATGCCGGTAAAGGAATTCCTTGGTGTTGGTCAGGGCCCAGGCCAGGTCGTCACCCCACTGCTTTCGGTTCAAACGCTCGGTCCAGTAGTAGTATTCCGCCGTAATGACCTCATCCGCAGTCGGGTAGCGCGAGAGAATGTTCAGGTAGAGGCTTTCGATGAACTGTTTGGGGTTCTGGTCGGCCAATTTGCGGTATCGGCGGAACTTGGGGCTGCGCTCGATTTTGCGCTGGAGGTGGGTGGAGTTGAGCATGTGCAGACGCTGGGCATCGCTGGGGGTGTTGTTGCGCTCGGATTCCAAGCCCGTGTCCCGTGCGGGCCGTCCGAACATTTCCAGGAACTGGCTGGTGATGCTGCCATCGGCCAGGTCGATGCTGCGGTGTTCCTCCGGAATGAAAGAGAACGGCTCCGGGATGGCGCTGGAATAATGTTCCCCTTCGCCGCCATAGATTGTGTCCAGGGCGTCGATGAGCACTTCGGCTTCCAGGCGCCGCACCGGATAGGTTGCGAACATGTCCTGAGCCTGGGGGTGGTCGCTGCGGGGAATGGAGGACTGCTGATAGACGCGGGAGTTCAGGATGAGGCGAAAAATCTGGCGTAAGTCGTAGCCGGATTTCACCAGCTCCGCCTCCAGGTGAGCCAATAACAAGGGATGGGTCGGAGGGTTGTCCGGACGGATGTCGTCGGCTTCGTGGACAATGCCGCGGCCCATCAGCCATGACCACTGGCGATTCACGATGTTGCGCGCGAACCAGGCATTGTTGGGTTTGATCAGCCAGTCCGCAAAGACCTTGCGGGGATCCTGGCCGTCGGCAATCTCCGTCTTGGAGCCGTCGGGGAAAACAACGTTCAGAACAGGGGAGGGGGATGGATCCAGGTAGACGATCTGCTCCTTCCATTCGGCTGTGGCCTTGTACGCCACGCGGGTGAAAAAAGCGGTCAGCTGGTCCCGGCGCTCCGCTGGCCATTTTTCCAAGCGTACTCCCATGAAAGTCAGGGCCACGGCTGCGGCGATGGCGGCCGGCTCCTGACCCTGGATGGCCCGGTAGAAGTTGACTGGGGGGGTGCGGAAATTGCTGCCGCTGGAGGTGAGTAACTCGCGGGCAAATTGGTCGTAGGGTTTGTTTTGGCGGAGCGAGTCCAGGATCCAGCGGTGATAGGCCTGCACGGCATTGGGCCAGAGATTGATGGGAAACTCCGCCTTGACTCTCAGAAGATCACACCACTTCAGAGCCCAGTACTGGGCGAACTCATCCCGCTGCAGGAGGGATTCGATCAGGTCGGCCCGCTTGCCAGCACGGGTATTCTTGAGGAAGGCGCGTGTCTCCTCGACTGTTGGAATGGTGCCGATTACGTCCAAGTAGGCCCGGCGCACGAAGACCGTGTCGGAACAGAGAAGGGCCGGTTCTATTCCCCGCTCCTGCAGGGTGGCGAAGACCAGTTGGTCGATGCGGTTGCCGGCAGGCAGAGCGCTTTCGCTCTCGAACGGAACGGCGAGGCCGGGTTCTGCCGCCGTGCCAGACAGCCCGATCGTCAGGACGGCAGTGGTCACGACGGCTTTCGTCAGCAGGCTGGAGCGGAAGGTGTTTTTCATGGTTTCACATGTTCGATTTTCATGCGACACTATCGCCAGTTCTTAAAATGGTAGCGGGTGGCGGCAAATCAAGGCGGGGCCATGGCTTTCCTGCATAGCCTCCACACGATGCAAGGGTTTAGGTGAAAAAACGCTGGAGCTTGTTTTCATGGCCATGACGGGGGCAATGGGCCCACCATCGTTGGTCTGGTGTGGAGTTGGGCGCTTGCATTTTTTCACGGAGCATCTACAATGGTATGAAATTGCAGATAATTGCACGGAAGGGTCCTGTTGCCGATGCCGGATAAGACAGCCAAGCCAAGGAAGCGACGCAAGCGGTTGAGCGCGGCCGAGGTGGTTAGGTTGCAAGCGTTGTGCCGGGAACGGCTGCTGTCGGATCTGCATGAGCAGCAGGCCTCGCCGGGGACGCCGATTCCGGGTGAGCGCGCGCTCAGCGAGCAATACGACATTCCACTCAGTGTGATTCGATCCACCTTGGGGGAGTTGAAGAGCGAGGGGGTGGTCACCAGCGTGCCCAGGGGCGGAGTGCGCCTGGCCGCCAAACCCAGGTTGCCGAAGTCCCTGGTGGGCGTCAAAGTGGGCTTTGTCGGTTATATGGAAATGACCAACCCTGACTCGCGTCAGACGCGGCCGGCGGTGATCTGCTCGGGTTTGGAACGGACCCTGAACGAGCAGGGGGGGATGCTGCAGTTTTTGAATCTCTGGGACATCGACGATTTCAAAACCATTGTCGGGGAGATCCGGAGCAAGCAGATCGAGGCTGTTCTCTATATCGGCAGTGCGCACACTTCAGCGGAGGACGAGCTGAAGGCGCTGTCGGAGTTGGGGTTGCCCATGGTCGCCATTGATAAGGAGACCGATCGGTGTGATTCGGTCGCCTTCGACAACGTGCAGATCAGCCGCACACTTGCGGAGCATATCATCGAGTTGGGGCACCGCCAGGTCTGTGTACTGGAGTTTCCCGAATTTGAATGGTCCACCCTACGGGGGCGGAGCATTCGCGACGAGTTCCGGAGGCAGGGGTTGGCCGAGCCCGAGACCTGCACCTTCCAATATCCCCCCGCCGAGGCCGAGGTCCGGGAGTTTGTCCGTTCGCGGGCCGCCGCCTACTCCGCCTGTATCGCGGTAAACGACGAGCTGGGCTGCCTGCTGCTGAACGAGGCAAGGGCGCAGGGCATTCGCGTGCCCGAGGAGTTGTCCATCGTCGGCGTGGACGATGACCCCCGCCTGCGCCACTTCAACCTGACCACCGTTCAGCTCTCCAGCATCGAGTTGGGCCTGGCCGCATTTGCCGCTTTGAAGGATAAGATTCTGTCACCTGAGCCGGAGACAGGAGCAAGCGAGCAGTTGCTGGCGTGTCCCCTGATCGTCCGGGAGACGACCGCCCCGTGTCAACCCAAGCAGAGGAAAGTCCGATGAAAAAAGCACCCATGATCCGCCATCGCCGCTTTACGCTGATCGAGCTGCTCGTGGTCATTGCGATCATAGCGATTCTGGCCAGCATGCTGTTGCCGGCCCTGGGCAAAGCCAAGCAGAAAGCCCACGCCATCGTCTGCATGGGCAACCTGAAACAGATCTACGTCGGGGGTGTGCTGGGCTACAGCGACGACCACGACGGCTGGCTGGTCGGTCCGCGGCATACTACGCCAGATGGGTATCTATACTGGCCACGTTTACTGAAAGACTATCTTGGCGTAGCAATGAACAAAGCGGACGATATGACCATAGCCCGTCAGACGATCTACGTTTGCCCGGCGGATGAGAAGCCTAATTCAACCGGAAATTCAAGTGCAGTATGGGCCCCTCAAAGCTACGGTAGCAATCGGTGCAATTTTCTTACGGACAATCCAAACCGCCCCCGGTACTTAATCTCCCGGGTTCGGCAACCGGACGGCGCCTCCTACTTTATGGACATGAACGATATTTGGTACGGCACCTACTCCACCACTTGGAACGCCAACTGGAATCTGGTTCACAGCTACGGGATGAACACCTTGTTCGTGGACGGGCACGCCGCCTTGATGAAACGGAGTGAGATCCCGACTAGCGGCAACTTCTGGTGGTGGAAACAATGAACGGGGCCAACAATGGACGGGCGCAACCCCACATTGGCCGACCTGTCCCCTGGTCGTACGGGAGACGCCCCACCCGTGTCAATCCAGAGAACGGATTCCATGAATATGGAGGCACTCAATAGCTGCGACCGCCGGTTCACGCTGATCGAGCTGCTCGTCGTCATGGCGATCATAGGGATTCTGGCCAGCATGCTGCTGCCGGCCCTAAGCAGGGCCAAGCAGAAGGCGCACGCCATCGTCTGCATGGGCAACCTGAAACAGATCTACGTCGGGGGTGTGCTGGGCTA
>JBFJXC010000143.1:0-8489 GCA_041623325.1 Lentisphaeria bacterium
CACGGCCTGGGAGGTGCCCAACAGCTTCCCCCTCGGGTTGGCCCGGGATTTGGAAGGCCGCGCCCAGTCCGTCACTCCGTTGGCCGACTTTTTCCCCCAGCGCCGACGCAAATGTCCGACCGAAATCGAAAACATCCGGGAAGGCGTAGCCTTGTGCGAAGACGGGTTCGCCCGCGCCGAGGCCATTCTGCGCGAAGCGGCCATCGGGCCGGACAGCATCCTGCACTGGCACAATCAGCCCTTGACTGCGGAAATCCTGCGCGGGGAGATCGATGCGCGCATCGCCCTCCTGGGGGGAACCGCCTCCCACACCATCACCGCCCCCGGCATCCAGGGGGCCGACCCACACCAAGCCGGGCACGGACCCATCCGCACCGACGAGCCGATCGTGATCGATATCTTCCCCCGCGTCGATCGCACCGGCTACCATGGCGATTTCACCAGGACCCTGCTCAAAGGAACGGCACCGGACATCGTCAAAGCCGCCTTCGAGGCCGTCAAAGCGGCCCAACAGGCGGCCATCGCGGCCGTCCGGGCCGGGATCAAAGCCCGGGACGTTCACCGGGCGGCGGCGGACAGCCTGGAAAAATCCGGTTTCCAGACCTCGGCCGAGGCGGCCCAACCCTTCGGCTTCTTTCACGGCACCGGCCACGGGCTCGGACTTGAGGTGCACGAGGCCCCGCGGGTGGGCACCAACGAAGACCTGCTTGAAGCCGGCAATGTGATCACCATCGAACCCGGCCTGTATTACCCCGAGTGGGGCGGCATTCGCCTCGAAGATGTGGTCGTGGTCGAGAAGGACGGCTGCCGCAATCTGACCACCGCCCCCTGCGTGTTGGAGGTGCCGTAGGTATGGTGGAAAGGTCACGTAACCCGACACCCGGCCCCGCACGCGGCTAGCTCAGCAAGCCTCCCTTGCGGAAAGAACCCTGGAGCCGAACTACTGAAACCGCACCGATTACGAGCGCGATCACGAGCGCGATAACGACTTTCCGAAAACCGGAACCGATTACGAGCGCGATCACGAGCGCGATAACGACTTTCCGAAAACCGCACCGATGACGAGCGCGATTCCGACGAACCCTAACCCCCAACCCCGAAACCCGGACACGGTCCAGAAACTGACAACTGACCATACCCCATGCACCCCGACAACACCCAACAAATCCAACGCGTCACCTGGATCGGCCTCGTCGTCAACCTGGTTCTCAGTGCCTTCAAAATCGGCGCCGGCATCGTCGGCTGTAGTCAGGCCGTGGTGGCCGACGGGGTGCACAGCATCTCCGACCTGGCCACGGACATCATGGTGCTGGTCGGGGTACGCTACTGGTCGGAGCCGCCCGACCGCCGCCACCCCTACGGCCATGGCCGCATCGAAACCCTCATCACCACCATCCTGGCCGGAGTCCTGATTGCCATCGGCCTGGGACTGGGCTGGAATGCCATCGCCTCCATTCCCAACCATCGTCCTTCTCCCCCTGGGGCCATCGCCCTGGCGGCCGCCATTGTCTCCATGGTCTCCAAAGAAGTCCTCTACCAATGGAGCATCCGGGTCGGGCGAACCGTCAAGTCCCAGGCCCTGGTCGCCAACGCCTGGCATCACCGCTCCGACGCCCTCAGCTCCATTCCTGCCGCCATCGCCGTGGCGGCCGCCCGGTTCTGTCCCGAGTGGGCCTTTCTGGATGCGATCGGCGCCATCCTGGTGACGCTGCTGATCCTGCAGGCCGGTCTGAGTATCGGCTGGCCGGCCACCCAGGCGCTCATCGACCGGGGTGCCCCCGAACCGGTGCTGAAAGCCATCGCCGAGCTGGCCAGGTCCGTGACCGGGGTGCGGCATCTTCACGCCATTCGCACCCGCAGCATGGGGCACGGCTGGGCGGTGGACCTGCATGTGCTGGTGAATCGGGACTTGACCGTGGAGGAAGGACACAACATCGCCGGCGCGGTCAAGCGAACACTCCTGGAAAACGGCCCGGACATCGTCGACGTCATCGTCCATATCGAACCCGCACCCGAACGCATAGGAACCAAATAGCGATCCCATTCGGCGCGTGAATCGTGAAAGTATATTTCGGCCGTTTTAACTCGTCAGCGGGACCCTGAATCCTGATTGGAAATACCAAACGCGGCTTGCTCATCCAGCCCGCGCTTGCTGGACAAAACGAACCCCTGAACACTTACCCCCCGAACACTAAAATGCCCAAGCAACCCGAACGCCTCTTCCCTTTCGCGAGCCGGGCCAGGATACTGGTTGTCGGCCGCGAAAACCTGGCCCGACTGCGCAAGACGCTGCACTTCGTGCTGATCACCAACGACATCTCCGACAACAGCCGCCGGGAGATCCACTCCGACTATGCCGGCATCCCCATCGTCCAGCGCTACAGCTCCGAGCAGCTGGCCGGGTTCTTCGGCTTCCGAAACTGCAAAGTCATCGGCTTCCGAAAGTCCGACCTGGCCGTCTCCATCCTTCGGGAACTGAAAAACTCCAGCCCGGAATGACCCGGACGGGGGTCCGCCCCAAGGGCAGAGCTTGGCCTGGCTATTGCCACTTGAGCACCACCCGCGTGTAGTAGGTGGTGTCCAGGCGCTCGCGGCCTGTCGCCGGCATGCTGGAGAAGTCGTTCGTCAAGCCAAGACGGAGATCCCAGTTATCGGATTTTCCCAGAGGAATCTGAACGGAGCTGTCGTGGATGAGCCGGTAGTCGGCCGTGTCCTCCAGACTGGGTATGTAGGTCAGATGATTGGCCATTTTGCCCCATTGACTGAACTGCCACGCATGATGCACGGCCAAGTCGAGGCCGACGGACTGCTCACTTTCGCCGGCGATGTACTCTTCGGTCCGGTAGCTTAAACCTGTCCGCGCCTCCAATTCACGTCGCTCGGTCTCGATGAGCCGGTAGCTGAGACCGACGGCGGAGACGGTGCGCAGATCAAGCCCCTCGGAATCGTCCTGCTCCAGCTCCAGTCGCGCGTACCACCCCAGCACACCCCGCCAGCAACAGGAAAAATCAATGCCGGCAATCTGCTCGTCCCCCACCTGCTCCCCGCTTTTCTCGGACGCTTCGTGAGTAGCATAGAGCTGCAACTTGTAGTTGGGATTCTTGCGTAGGGCGCGCACGCTCAACCGCTGGCTGGACTCCTCGGCATTGCCCTCCTTGCCGGCCAGGTCCACGCCCAGCTCGTATGCCCACACGCCCGACTCCGCCACCGATTTCTTGGAGACAGGGGCGGGGGCACGGCCAGGCGGCCAGGCCGTTGCCAATTGTGCGGTGCTGAACGCCACTGGGCCGCCCTCGGTCCAGACCCGCATTCCTCCCGTCTCCACGGCCACGACCGGACCGGTGACTCTGGTCCCGTCCTTAAGCGTCAATTCCAAAGACGAGGCGGTCTCGAAACAGGCAACCTGGTCCAGAACAACCTTGACCGTCCCCGCATAGGTTGTTTCCAGCTGAACAACCCCGTCGGCGACCGCGGCGACCCTGCCGGTCAGGCAGGCACCGTCCCCGGTTCGGACCACATCCGCGCTTGCGGAGGGGCGAAGGCCAAGGAACAGAACAGGCAGGAACAGGCAAACACGAAAACAAGATGACAGGGGCATGGGGATCATTCCGATTGACGGGGCCAATATTACGCGAAAAGACGGGCCTCGAATACGGGAGGGAGCCCACTCCGGCAATGCCGGAAAGGCGCCGTCAGGGATTCGCTGGCCCGTTGTCTTCGCTTTATGGGTGAACGGCCTTACCCTTCCCGCGGTCAGGCAAGTAACCCTCGTTGGCGCTCGCTTGGGCAAAGGCGGCCAGGCCCCATTCTACTAAGAAGCCGCCAGCAACCCAAACGATTATTTCGATCCGGCAGGCCGTTTAGGATCCTCCTCCGAAGCCCTCACGGCCTGCATGGCGCCAAGGCCGACCTTACTGCTCGGGGGTCGGCAGCCAGGCCCCGTGGCCAATCAGGCGCTGCCTCAGGTCGGCCGTATCCACCCGGTGCACATCGTTTCCGGGCTGGCGGGCGGACATGGCCGCGGCAATGCCGGCGGCCTCGCCGGTGGCCAGGCAGACCGGCATGACCCGGGTGCTGCCGTTGCTGCTGCGGTCGGTCGAAATCGTGCGCCCGGCCACCAGCACGTTGGACAGCCCTTTGGGGGTCAGACAGCGGTACGGAATGCCGTGGCTCTTGCCCGGCGGAAAACGGAAGCAATGGGCGGAGCCTTCCTTCTTGGTGCCGATCTCATCGCGGTTGTGATGCACGTCGATGAAATAGCAGTTGCGGCAGATCTCGTCCTCGTAGGAAGTAAAGGCCATGAGTTCCTCAACCGTCAGATAATAATCCCCGATGACCCGCCGGGTCTCGCGGGTGCCGATCAGGCTGCCGGTTGCCGCCAGAAAGGCGTTGCCGAACGACTTGGGGCAGAATTCGGCCAGGGCCTTCTGAAATTCGCAGGCCATCTTGCGGCCGTGCACCAGAGCGGCGGAGACGCTGACCGGGTCGGTGTTGTCAGCCTTCCAGATGTGGCCGGCATTGAAGCCCACCGCCCGCGGCCCAATCTGGTTCTGACAGCAGTGACGGTCGGGAATGAGCGGGTAGCGCCCCGACTTGAGAATGTCGTAGATCGGACTGTTCGGATTGTTCGGATGCAGATTCGGTTCGGTTCGGTAGCCGTACTCGTCCACATTGGTCAGCACGAAACAATGGGTCATCGGCTGCAGCACGCCGTTGGAATCGCCTTTGGCAATCTCGGCCCCCGCCCAGGCGGCCACATCCCCATCCCCGGTGCAGTCCACGTAGACCCCGGCCTTGTAGGCGGTCAGCCCGGCCTTGTTGGCCAGGATCAGCGCCTCCACGGTGCCGTCCTCGGCCTCCACGCTGGCGACCTGGGTATTGAACAGAATGTCCGCCCCGCTGGAAACCACCAGCTCGTCATAAAGCCGCTTGAGCAATTCCGGATCGATGGGGGTCCAGTCGTAGCGGTCGGCCGCCACATGGGGCATGCCCGCGATGCACTGCTTGAGGATCTTCTCGGCAATCCCTCCGTAGATGATCTTTTCCTTGTCGGTGAACGGACACCAGGCCGGAACCAACCCCGAGGTCCCCATCCCTCCGAGCGCCCCGGTGGCTTCCACCAGCAGGGTCCGCGCCCCTTCCCGGGCCGCCGCGGCGGCCGCGCTGCATCCGGCCGGGCCGCCCCCGGCCACAATCACATCGTATTCCGCGTTCAACTCCAAGCTTCTTCCGAATTCCAACCTGCTACTCATGTCTGCTTCCTTTCGCCGCTGATTTGACTCGTACTCACCATAGCCCCCCGATGCCCCAATAACGACACCGGCCGCTTATCCACACACCGCATTGAGTTACCCATTTTCATCACGATGGCGGAAAGCAACGGCAAATAACACCCGGCGCGACAAAACGGGGGTTATCCAAAAACATCAAAAGGCGGGGCAATCCGCGACCATGCCGCCGACACGCCCCCCAACAAAATCCGCCACGCCCCGGCCCCGGCACGGGCACCTCCTCTTCCGTCTGGAATTCGAGAACGGAGCGCCACAAATTGCATTGCCTGCTGGCACGATTACGTTAAACGACTTTTCATTCCCCCCACGCGGGATCGGCAGGGGGGATGAAGACGGCGGCATGAGCATCCCTACATCCTAGCAACCAACCCGTTTCGGATAACCTTGATCATGAAGCAACCCCCATTTGAACGCTGGACCTGCGCCAAATCCGCCGAACTGTACGGCATCCGCAACTGGGGTGCCGGCTATTTCGAGATTTCCGACAACGGCGAGGCCGTCGTGCGCCTGCGCGGCCTGAACGACGAGGTGCAGGTCAGCTTCATGGACATCGTCGCCGGCCTCAAGGAGCGGGGTTTGGACATGCCGGTGCTGCTGCGCTTCGGCGACATTCTGGATTCCCGCATCGCCATGCTCAACGAGAGTTTCGCCGCGGCCATCAGCGAATACGGTTACCAGGGGCACTACCGCGGCGTCTATCCGATCAAGGTCAACCAGCAGCAGCAGGTGATCGAGGAAATCGCCGAGTTCGGGCGGCGCTACCATCACGGCTTCGAAACCGGCAGCAAGGCCGAGCTGATCGCCGCCCTGGCCTACATGTCCGATCGCGAGGCCTACATCATCTGCAATGGCTATAAGGACGAGGAGTTCATCGACCTGGCTCTGTGCGGCCAGAAGATGGGGCTGCAGCTCATGCTGGTCATCGAAATGCCCGGCGAACTGCAACTGATCCTGGAGCGCGCCGCCCGCCTGGATGTCCGCCCCCGAATCGGGGTTCGCGTGCGCCTGTCCACCCGCGCCGGCGGCCACTGGACCGATTCAGGCGGCGACCGCAGCATGTTCGGCCTGAACACCTCCCAGATCATCGACATCGTCGACCAGTTGCGCGAGAAGGACATGCTGGACTGCCTGCAGCTGCTGCACTACCACCTGGGTTCCCAGATACCCAACATCCGCGACATCCGGGCCGGCATCTCCGAGGCCTGCCGCTTCTACGCCGACTTGGTCCGGGAAGGGGCCGCCATGGGCCTGCTGGACATCGGCGGCGGCCTGGCCGTGGACTACGACGGCTCCCATACCAATTTCCCCGGCAGCCGCAACTATTCGCTGAACGAGTATTGCGCGGACATCATCGAGGTCATCATGCAGGGATGCAACGAGGCGGGCATCCCTCACCCCAACATCATCAGCGAGTCCGGGCGGGCCACCGTGGCCTACTATTCGGTGCTGCTGTTCAACATCTTGGATGTCAGCCGCTTCTACACCCATGACATCCCCGCCTCTCTGCCGGAAGGTTCCCACGAACTGCTGCGCAACCTCATGGAGGTCAGCGAGGCCATCACCTCGAAAAACATCCAGGAATGCTTCCACGACGCCCTGCACTACCGCGACGAAGTCCGCTCCCGCTTCATGCACGGGACCATCTCCCTTCGCCAGCGCGCCATTTCCGAGCAGATCTTCTGGGGCATCCTCACCCGCATCGCCCAGGAGATCCGCGGCCGCAAGTACGTGCCCGACGAGCTGCAGAACCTGGACACCGCCCTGGCCGACGTCTACTACGGCAATTTCAGCGTCTTCCAGAGCCTGCCCGACTCCTGGGCCATTGAACAGCTCTTTCCCATCATGCCCGTCCACCGCCTGGCCGAGGCCCCGACCCACAAAGCCATCCTGGCCGACATCACCTGCGACTGCGACGGCAAAATCGACCGCTTCATCGACCTCCACGACGTCAAGAACTGCCTGCCGCTGCACACCCTGAAGGACAACGAGGACTACATCTTGGGCGCCTTTCTGGTGGGTGCCTACCAGGAGACGCTGGGCGACCTGCACAACCTGATGGGGGACACCAACGTGGTCAGTGTACGCATCCGGGAGGACGGCCATGTGGAATACACCCGGGAGATCATCGGAGACACGGTCTCCGATGTGCTCTCCTACGTGGAATACGATCCCAAAGAGATGGTCGACCGGGTGCGCAAGCTGGCCGAGGATGCCGTGCGCTCCGGGCGCATCAGTCCCCGGGACCGCCGGTACATCATGGAAGCCTACCAGAATGGAATGAGAGGCTACACCTACTACGAGCAGTAACCGCCGCCGTGACCCCCCCGCGGTCATGGGTGATTTTAACGTCCGACTGGACGAAAGATTCGTGAAAAGCAAGCGTTATCCCCCCGCCGAGGGGACGCCAAGTCGTTTAACGGCAGCCTTGGCGAGGCCGCCACGAGGGCTCAAGGTTCAAGCCCCATTTCCAAAAAAGGAGTCCCCAAATGGGTAAAAAAGTCATGATCATCGGCGCCGGCGGCGTCGGCAGCGTCGTCGCCCACAAGTGCGCCCAAGTTCCCGAGGTCTTTTCCGAGATCATGCTGGCCAGCCGGACCCTGGCCAAGTGCCAGACCATCGCCAAGCAACTGCCCCGGCCTATCCAGACCGCCAAGGTGGACGCCGACAACGTGCCCGAGCTGGTGGCGCTGATCAACTCGTTCAAGCCCGACCTGGTCATCAACGTGGCCCTGCCCTATCAGGATCTGAACATCATGGACGCCTGCCTGGAGACCGGCACGGACTATCTGGACACCGCCAACTACGAGCCGTTGGACACCGCCAAGTTCGAATACAGCTGGCAGTGGGCCTACCACGACCGCTTCAAGGAGAAGGGGCTCATGGCCCTGCTGGGCAGCGGCTTCGACCCCGGGGTCACCAATGTCTTCACCGCCCATGTCTACAAGGAGCTTCTGGACGAAATCCACACCGTGGACATCATCGACTGCAACGCCGGCGACCACGGCCACCCCTTCGCCACCAACTTCAATCCCGAGATCAACATCCGGGAAGTAACCGCCAAGGGGCGCTTCTACGAGGATGGCCAGTGGAAGGAGACCGAGCCGCTTTCCGTGCACAAGAGCTTCGACTTTCCCGACGGCATCGGCCCCAAGGAGATCTACCTCATGTACCACGAGGAGATGGAATCCCTGGCCAAGC
>JBFJXC010000144.1:0-8474 GCA_041623325.1 Lentisphaeria bacterium
CCGCCGCGAAGCCGTCTGTATGGATGCAGGAGAGTCTGAGTTTCGCGGACCGGGAGTCCGAAGTGAGTCACGCCACGGCGGCGGATGAGCAGGCCCAAGGACCGGTGCCAGCGGCAAGTTACGGGCGCGACCGAGTCGCAGGCCTAGGGGCAATGGTGGCCCGGAAGGGGCAAGACGTCCTAGAGAACCGCGCGCACCGGCCAGCGGAGGAGTCGCGCGTCCGGCTGTTCCGCCAACAGCCGGTCAATCCGTTTGTCATGACCGCCAAGGACCGCTTCTCCACTTTCGCGCTGGATACGGATACCGCCTCCTACACCCTGGCCCGCAACTACATCCTGCGACAGGGCTATCTGCCCCCGCAGGCCGCCATTCGTACCGAGGAGTTTGTCAATGCTTTCGACTACAATTATCCGCGGCAGAGCAGCCAGGTATTCACCGTGCAGGCCAGTGCCGGACCCTCGCCGTTCGGCAAGAATCTGACCCTGCTGAAGGTCGGGGTCCGGGGCAGGGTGCTGGGCCGCGAAGGCCAGAAGGCGGCCCACTTGGTGCTGGCCGTGGATGCTTCCGGCTCCATGGACAAGTCAGACCGCCTGCCGCTGGTGAAAATCGCCCTGGCCGAACTGGTCGGACAGCTCGGGCCCAACGACCGGCTCTCGCTGATCTCCTTCGACAGTCGGCCCCGTCTGCTTCTGGAGGCGGCTCCGGCAAGCGACAAAGCACGCATCCTGGCGGCCGTTCAGGGCCTGCAGTGCAGTGGCTCCACCAACTTGTTCGACGGTGTCAAACTTGCCTATGAGCAGGCCGGACGCGCTTTCCGAGCCGGCGACATCAATGCCATCATTCTCTGCTCGGACGGCGTGGCCAACATCGGTGAAACCGCTGCCGGGACCATGCTTGGGCAAGTCGAGTCTTATCGCCAGCAGGGCATTTCCTTTACCAGCGTCGGTTTTGGGGCGGACAACTACAACGATGCCCTGCTGGAGGAAATGGCCAACCGCGGCGACGGTAGCTATGTCTTCGTGGACACGCCCGAGGAGGCCCGGCGCGTCTTCGGCGAAGAGCTGGCCGGCCGCATCCAGACCATCGCCAAGGATGCCAAGATCCAAGTCGAGTTCGATCCGGGCCGTGTTCGCCGCTACCGCCTGCTGGGCTACGAGAATCGCGACATTGCCGACCAGGACTTCCGCAACGACGCGGTCGACGCCGGCGAAGTCGGCAGCGGACAGTCCGCCACCGCCTTGTACGAACTCGAGCTGAACGATATGTCCATACCTGAAGTGCGCCTGCCCGACATCGGCACCGCCTATGTGCGGTACCGGGATGCCTCCACCGGACGCATCCAGGAATTGGCCTACCGTCTGGACAATGCCATCGTACGCCCGCGCACCCCCCAGGCCGACCCCCGCTTCTTTCTGGCCGCCTGCGCGGCCGAATTCGCCGAAATTCTGCGTGGTAGCGAGTACGCTGCCGACGGGTCTCTGCAGCGACTGGAGTCGCACCTGGCCAAGGTGTCGGCGCGCCTGCCGCTGGACGACCAGGTGCGGGACCTGCTCGATCTGGTGCGCCGCGCCAAAGGCTTGCCAAGGGCCAGGTGAGCCACGAGGTTCACTCCTGCTACGCGTGTCCGCCCGGCGATGCCCTCAGATAAACAGGGTCGTGCCGCTGGACTTGGCCATGCCGGCGAAGCTGGCCACGCCGGCGATATCGTCCACGGATTCCAGCAGTTCCTCGCGTTGCAGACCCATGACGTTCATGGCCATCTCGCAGGCAACGAAGCGCACGCCAAGCTCCCGGGCCTCGCGGATGAGTTCAGGCAGGCTGGCCACGTTCTTCTTGGCCATCACGTATTTCATCATACCCGTGCCCATTCCCATCATGTGCATTTTGGACAAGGCCAGCTTACGCGCCCCGCGCGGCATCATCCAGCCGAACATGCGGCTGAGCAGGTCCTTCTGCACAGGCGGAGCAGTATCCCGCCGTAGGACGTTCAGGCCCCAGAAAGTGAAAAACATGTCCACCTTGGTGCCTTGGGCGGCCATGCCGATGGCGATGATGAACGCGGCCATGGCTTTGTCGAGATCGCCGCTGAAGAGCACGATGGCAGCCTTGTCCGGGGAGCCGGCAGCGGGGCCAGCCATACCGCAGCTGGCGGCCGGGACCGTCGCCGTGCCCTTACGTATGCGGGCCGTCAGGAAAGCTCCCTGGTCGCCGATCTGCACCAGCTCGTTGCCACTGTTGCCGACCCAGGCCCCCAGGTCGGACCGGAAGGAACGGGGGGCCTTTAGTTCCAGAATCTGGCCGGGGTTCATCTGCTCAAGCTCCTGTCGAACCCGAACAATGGGGCCGGGACACTGCAAGGCGGTCACGTCGATTTGGCGAGCCACCGCCATCTCGGCGGGGGCCGCTTCGGGCGCCTCTGGAGAGGGTGCCGCCTCGATCGGAACCGCCGTGGCCGGATTGAACATTTTCCAAGTCAGCCAGCCACCGGTTAGGTTGGCGGCATCGAAGCCGTTCTGCTTGAGAATGCGTTCGGCCAGGTAGCCGCGCAGGCCGACTTTGCAGTAAGCGACGATTTTACGGTCCCGGGGCAGTTCGTCCAGGCGGTGGCGCAACTGACCAAGGGGGATGAAAGCGGCCCCTTGGATATGCCCCAGCTCGTACTCGGCCGGTTCGCGGACATCCAGCAGCAGGGCGTTGTCGGGAATGGCCTCGCAGCTGACCTCGTCCGAATCGCCGTTGAGCACGTTGCCGGCCAGCATCCCCGCGAAGTTGACCGGATCCTTGGCCGAGCCGAAGGGCGGGGCATAGGCCAGCTCTAAATCGGCCAGATCCGTCACTTTCAGACCGGCACGCATGGCGGTCGCGATCACGTCCAGGCGCTTGTCCACCCCCTCGGCACCGACAATCTGGACACCCAGAATCGTGCCATCGTCGCTGAACAGCAGCTTCATGGCTAGCGGCGAAGCGCCCGGGTAGTAGGAGGCATGGCTGGCAGGGTGCAGATAGATCTTGCGGTACGCCTTGGTGGATTCCTTCAGCCGTCGCTCGGTGTGCCCGGCGGAGCCGGCATTGACATTGAAGAGTTTCACCACCGAGGTGCCCAGGGTGCCGCGGTAGACGCGGTCCCGCCCGCAGGCGTTTTCCGCCGCCACGCGGCCCTGCTTGTTCGCGGGCCCGGCCAGCGGAATCTGGGCCGGCTTACCGGTCACGAGGTCTGTACAGGCTACCACATCCCCAACGGCATAGATGTCCGGATCGGAGGTGCGCATGTGGTCGTCCACCACCACGCCCTTGCGTTCGGTAAGCTCAAGGCCCGCCTCCGCCGCCAGCTCGGAGTTGGGCCGCACCCCGACGGACAACACGGCGAAGTCTGCAGTCAGCGTGCTGCCGTCGTCCAGTTTCAGATGCAGTTCCCGATCCACTGCCTGGTCCACTTGGGGACGTTCGATGGCCACCACCCGTCGGCCAAGATGCAGGTTCACGCCATGGTGCACCAGTTCGTCCGCCAGCGGCTGGGACATTTCCGCGTCCAGGGTGGGCAGCACTTGAGGAAGCATCTCGACCAGGTCCACCTGCACACCCCGCTCCCGCAGATTCTCGGCGATCTCCAGACCGATGAAGCCGCCTCCCACCACCACGGCCCGGCGCGCCCCCTCGTCCACACGGGACTTGATTCGGTCCATGTCCGGGATGGTCCAGAGCTGCAGCACATCCGGATCGTCGAGGCCTGGCAACGGCGGGCGTACCGGGCTGGACCCGGTCGCCAGGATCAGCTTGTCGTAGCTCTCTTGGCGATGCTCGCCCGTGCGCAGGTCGTGAACGGTCACCGTCTCGGCCTGCCGGTCGATCGCCACCACCTCCTGCATTACCCGGGCCTCGATGTTGGTGCGGGCCTTGAACATTTCCGGCGTCATGACCAGCAAGCTGCTGCGCTCGGCAATCACTTCGCCCACATGGTACGGAAGTCCGCAATTCGCGAACGAGATGAACTCGCCGCGCTCGAACATCACAATCTCGGCCTTCTCGTCCAGGCGCCGCGCCCGGGCCGCCGCGCTGGCCCCGCCAGCCACCCCGCCAATGATCACTAGTTTCATAATCCTACTTTCCTTGTTTTCGACTGTGGCCTGAAGACTCGCCCTACCTTAATCCGGGGCAAAGCCCGATAATTAACCGAACCAACGCCTGTTCTCTACAGGAGCCCTCCACCTTGTTGCAACAAGGTGGAGGGTTAGGGGACTCCGCCGTTAGCTTTGGATCCGCAGCACCTCGTGCAGGTGCCCCCGAAGGCAGTGGAACAGGTTCAGAAAGTCCGGGTTGCCCAGCGAGCAGTACTTGATCGTGCCTTCCTTGCGGGTTTTGATCAGGCCCTGTCTTTCCAGGATGCCGAGCTGCTGAGACATCATCGACTGGCTGCAGTCAAGCTCCCGGTACAGGGCGCTGACACTCTGTTCGCCGTCAACCAGTTGCTGCAGAACTCCCAGCCTCACCGGGTGCGACAACGCCTGCAATACCTTCGCCCCTGCCTCCAATTCCAGCCGCGACATCCGCTCCGCCATCCGGCACCTCCGAGAATAATTGATTAAGGATCTTTAATATTATGAAAATCTAATGCCTTGCGGACTCTTTTCAAGCCGGACGCCTGTGTCCCGGCTACCAGGGTAGGGTAGGCATTCCTGCCTGCCAGGGTTGACCGATATCCCCCGTGCACAGCTGGAAGCCAATGCTATTCTGGCAGGCGCTTCCGGCTGCCCCAAAAAAAAGGCGGGCGACTCAGGGAGTCGCCCGCCTTGGAAGGCCGGAGTTTGGATCAACCAACGGCAGTCTTGCCGGTTTCGCCGGTGCGGATGCGGATGCACTCGCAAAGATCGGTGATGAAGATCTTGCCATCGCCGATTTTGCCGGTGCGGGCCCCTTCGATGATGGCATCGACGGTGGTCTTGACGAATTCGTCGTTGACGGCGATTTCCATGCGCACCTTCTTGAGCAGGTTCACCTCGTAGTCAACACCACGGTAGGATTCGTGGTAGCCCTTCTGCTGTCCGCAGCCCAGGGCGTTGGTGATCGACATCCTGAAAATCTCTTTTTCGTAGAGACGCTTTTTGACGTCGTTGAGGCGTTCCGGCTGTATGTAAGCGATAATCAGTTTCATGATATTGCCCTCGCAGTGGTTCACGTTTGTTCGGAAGTCGCCCCGGACCCTTCCGGGGCGACGTTCAGACAATTACTGGTTCGAGAAGATCTGGAAGCCGTTGTAGGCCTCGTTGCCGTGTTCGCCGATGTCCAAGCCGCGCAGCTCTTCTTCGGCATCGGCCCGCAGCCCGATGGTCTTCTTGATCACCGTGAACAGGACCATTCCCAGGCCAAAGGCCCAGACGAACATGGCCGCGCAGCCGATCAGCTGAGTCATGACGGAGCCGCCCTCGACATAGCCCGGGGTGTTCGGGGTGTTGAAGACGCCGGCCATGATCGTGCCGAAGGCACCGCAGACGCCGTGGACGCTGACCGCGCCCACCGGGTCGTCGATCTTCAGGACCTTGTCGATGAACTCGACGGAGAGCACAACCAGCACGCCGGCAATGGCGCCGATGATGATGGCGTGCACGGGGGTGACGTTGGCGCAGCCGGCGGTGATGGCCACCAAGCCAGCCAGAACACCGTTCAGGCTCATGGACACGTCGGGCTTCTTGAAGCGGATCCAAGCGGTGAGCATGGCGGTGATGGCGCCGGCGGCGGCGGCCAGGTTGGTGGTCATGGCGATGAAGCCGATGGAGCTGTCACCCGTGGTGGTGCTGCCGGGGTTGAAGCCGAACCAGCCGAACCAGAGGATGAAGACGCCCAGGGCGGCCAGGGGGATGTTGTGGCCGAGGATCGGCTTGGATTTGCCATCCGGGCCGTACTTGTCCAAGCGGGGGCCCAGAACGATGGCACCGGCCAGGGCCAGCCAGGCACCGCAGCTGTGCACCACGGTCGAGCCGGCGAAGTCGATGAAGGACATCTTTTCAAGCCAGCCTTCGCCGATGCCGAAGAGGCTGCCCCAGGCCCAGTGGCCGCTGATCGGGTAGATGACCGCGCAGATGACCGCGCTGTAGGCCAAATAGCCGGTGAACTTGGTGCGTCCGGCCATGGCGCCGGAGACGATGGTCGCCGCCGTGCCGGCAAAGACGCACTGGAAGATCCAGAAGGTCCAGTTCAGGTCGCTGGCCGAGAAGTCGGTGGCTGCGAAGTGGCTGGCTCCGAACAGGCCGCTGGCCCCGCCGCCAAACATCAGGCCGAAGCCGACCAGGAACCACATGATGCTGCCGATGGAGAAGTCCATCAGGTTCTTCATCATGATGTTACAGGCGTTCTTGGCCCGGGTGAAGCCGGCCTCCACCATGGCGAACCCGGCCTGCATGAAGAAGACCAGGAAGGCCGCCACGCAGGTCCAGACGATATTGAGGTTCAGTTGGATCGCTTCGGCCGCGGCCACGCCGGGGGCCACGGCTTCCGCCGCTTCCGCCGCCATCAGAGTGCTGCCGCCCATAAGGGCCAGCCCCAGTGCTCCTGTCAGTAACCGTTTCGTTTTCATCTTCTCTTCCTTTCTTCTTGTTGCGGCCGGACCCGTCTGGGTCCGGCTTGGTTACTATTACGGCAATTAGAATGCGAAGGTGAAGTTGACCCCGCCGATGATCTCGCTGGAGTCGGTGGCACCCTCGATGTCGCTGTCGACCAGTTCAGAATAGCCGAGGTAGCCGGAAATTGCGAAGTTGTCGTTGACCGCGTAGTCCAGGCTGGCCGACAAAGCCAGGTCGTTGACTTGGCCGCTGTCCACCCCGAAGTACGCGTCATTGTAGCCCGAGTTGCCCCAGCCAAGGCCGGCACCCAGGCTCAGGCCCAGCTTCTCGGTCAGCTCGAAACTGTGCCCCACGCTCAGGTTGGCATAGTAGCCGTCGACTTCGTCGTAGTCGTAGTTGACGCTCAGGGTGGGGCTTAGCGGCAGCGACGAGAGAGAGACCGAAGCGTAGACTTCCTCGGTGGTTTTGAAGGCGGTGCCGGGGAAGTCGTAGATGATCACGCCGACTTCCATGTCCACACCTTCGCAGGGGGCGAAGCCGTAGCTGAGGGTGTAGTCCACTTCTTGCATGTTGTAGGTGCTGGTGCCGTCCTCGTTGATGTCGGTCATGTCGATGGAGCCCCAGGCATTGAAGGCAAAGTTGCCGTAGCTCAAGGTCACGCTGGGCTGCAGCACCGGATCGTCGGTCAGCAGCTGACCGCGCCAGATGTATTTGCTCACAATGTCCGTGCCCACTTCGACCCCGACGCCCTCGGCTTGCACCGCGCTAGCGCCGCCCAGCAGACCGGCTCCGACCAGGGCCGCCACACTCCATACCTTCAGCTGTTTCTTCAGTTCGTTGCTCATCTCGCTTCTCCGTCTGGTTTCGAACACGTTTGCTTGGTCGCTCTCGCTGAGCGTTGTCCCCTTTATAACAAGGGCTGTGCCAACGCTATGGAAAATAGGTGCAAGTATTTGAAAAAGAATAGGTAGCGATATGTGTGGATTGGGTTTGAGGGAGGCCGGAGTCTGACTCTAAAATGTATCGAGCCGTGCTGGCGGCACAAAAATGGCGCGCCGGGTGCCGAGTGGTGGCCTTCAGCCAGGGGTGTCCTGGTCGGTTTCCCTTTATTATAAGGAAAAGAGGAGTGGGGGAGGATCAGCGTCGTCGTCCTGGGGCGCGGCCTCAGTGGGGTCGGTTGGTCTACGGCTTGCTCGCCTGCTGCACGGCGGCGAAGAGGACAACGGCGCCGCAGTTGCCAACGTTGATGGAGTTCTTCTGGCCAAAGCTGGGCAGGCGCACGAAGTGGTCGCAGAGTGCCAGGGCCTCGGGGGAGATGCCGAGAGCCTCGTTGCCGAGCACGAAAGCGGCCGGGAATTCGAAGATGGTGTCCCAGACCAGTTCGGCGTTCTCCACCGTTTCGATTCCATAGATGGTGTAGCCTTGGGCTCGCAGCAGGTGCAAGGCCTCGGTGGTGGTCTGGCAATGAGTCGTGGGAACCAGTTCATCGCAGCCCCGGGCCGTTTTGGCCAGCTTGGGGTGGGGTGGGGTGGCCGTGTAGCCGCAGGTGAAGATCCGTTCCAGACGGGCGGCCTCGGCAAGCCGGAAGACATTGCCGACGTTGAAGGCGCTGCGCAGGCGGTCCAGCACCACCACGATCGGAAAGGGTTCTTTCCGGCGCGGCTGAGTCAGATCGCCTTCGATAACGGTGAGAGCGTTGGGTGTTTCCATAGCGTCAAACTATAAATCGTGACCCCACCGGGGCAAGCCCGGCGGAGGTCATCCCCGGCGGAGGTCATCCCCCCCGCGACCGGGGCAAGTTCGGCGGAGGTCATCCCCCCGCGACCGGGGCAAGTTCGGCGGAGGTCATCCCCCCGCGACCGGGGCAAGTTCGGCGGAGGTCATCCCCGGCGGAGGTCATCCCCCCGCGACCGGGCTTGC
>JBFJXC010000145.1:0-8470 GCA_041623325.1 Lentisphaeria bacterium
GCCTTCTCCCGGCGGATGTGTTGCTCCCGGGTTTGCAGGGTGAGCACGTAGCCGGTTTTGCCTTCCTTGTCCACGGTTCGTCCGCAGATGCGCCCGGGCATCTGGCGAACATGTTTGAGACGGGTGGCCATGAAGCCCAGATAGGGGCCGCCGAAGGAGAGGGGGATGCCCAGCGATTGGCCCTCGCCGGTGACGATGTCGAAGCCCATCTGACCCGGGGATTTCAGTAGTGCCAGAGCCGTTGGATAGGTTGAGCAGATCGAGAGAATTTTGCGCTGGCTGGCCAGCGCGGTCAGTTCGCTCCAGTCCTGGATGGCTCCGAACACATTGGGATATTGGACGATTACGCAGGCGGTGTCGTCGGTCAGGGTCTCGGCGAGGGATTCCTGGCTGATGAGCAGTTGCGGCGGGGTGATCACCAAGTCGATGTCCAGATTCCGGCAGTAGCACTTGAGCATTTCCTGATAGATGGGGGAAACCGTGCCCAGCAGCACGACCCGATGTCGGCGGCTGATGCGCATGGCCATCATCATGGCTTCGAACAGGGCGGTGCCGCCATCGTAGAGGGAGGCGTTGGCCGCTTCCATGTCGGTCAGGCGGCAGATGGCGGACTGGTACTCGTAGATGGCCTGCAGGGTGCCTTGGGAGGCTTCCGGCTGATAGGGGGTGTAGGCCGTATAGAATTCGCCCCGGCTGATGATCTCGTCCACGGCGGGCGGGATGTAGTGGTCGTAGTAGCCGCTGCCGACAAAGCAGTGCAGGTTGGTGGCATTCTGATGGGCCAGACGCGAGAGAGTCTGAAGCACTTCGTACTCGGAGCGCCCGGAGGGCAGCTTGTCCAGGCTCGGCTTGGGCTCGGGACCGATGGCCTGCAGCCATAGGGCGTCCATGTCGGCAACGCCGATGGCCGCCAGCATCTGCTCGCGCTCCGTTTCGGTCATAGGGATGTATGGCATGGTGGTTCCTCGGAAGTGAGTTGTAACCGGTGAAGATCGTCGGCGGCTAGTCGCGCAGGCTGCTGGTGCGATAGAAGGGCAGGGGGGTGATGGACGCGCTCAGGGCCTTCTGGTCCGGGGCGGCGCCCACCAAGACTTCCAGGCCCGGTTTGGGATTGGCTTCGGCGTCCAGGTAGCCGATGGCCACGGCCTGTGACAGGCTGGGGGCAAAAGCCCCCGACGTGACCGTGCCGATGCACTGGCCCTGACGCGTCCAGACCCGGGCCCCATGACGGGCCGCCCGGCGGCCCTCCAGAAGCAGTCCGGCCAGCTGGCGCCGCGGAGGGGTCAGGAGTGCATCCCGGCCCACGAAGTCCCGGTCTTCCATCTTGATCAGTCTGCCGAATCCAGCCTCCAGCGGGGTCGTGGTCTGGTCCAAGTCCGAGCCGTACAGGGGGTAGCCCATTTCCAGGCGCAGGGTGTCGCGTGCCCCCAGTCCGGCCGGGCGAATCATGGGGTGCTCAAGAAGGGTCTGCCAAATGCGGGCAACCTGGTCGGCGGGAACATAGAGTTCATATCCGAGTTCCCCCGTGTAACCAGTCCGGCTGATAAGCAGGTCGATACCGAACAGCCGGCAGGCCGACCAGCGGAAATAGGCGGGAAGGTCGCTGGAGGCCAGTCCGAATTCCAGCAGGATTTCGCGGGCGAGGGGACCCTGAAGATCGATTTTGCCGGTGGTGGCGGACTCGTCGGTCAGCCGGCAGTCGTCCGGCAGGCCGGCTTGAAGGGCGTGCATGTCGGCATCCTTGGTGCCGGCGTTGACCACCAGCAAGAATTCGGTCTGGCTTTGGCGGTAGACCAGCAGGTCGTCCTGGATGGTGCCTTGCGGGGTCGTCAGAAAATTGTAGCGGCAGCTGCCGACTGGCTGGTTGAGCACTTCCCGGGCCAGCAGGCGGTCGAGGCTGGCCGCGGCCTGGGGGCCGCGAACCCGGATTTCGCCCATGTGGCAGGTATCGAAGACGCTGGCGTGTTGGCGGGTGTGGTGATGCTCGGCCAGGATGCCGCCCGGGTATTGGATCGGCATGTTCCAGCCGCCGAAGGGGGCCATGCGGGCGCCCTGCTGTTGGTGCAGGTCCAATAGCGGGGTGGTTTTGAGAGTTTGGGGATCGGAGGGCGAACTCATCTCAATCTGCTCCTCGGAAGGCGGTTTGGACATGCGAGCAAAATGAAGCGCACACTATAATGATGCTGGCGATTATGTACAGGACCATTTCCGCTGAATCTGGGCAAGGGTAAAGGGGCGTGTCTCTCGCAATTCATTGATTTGCCGGGGTTTGGTGCTATTTTAAAAAGGTTTTTCGCGCCTTCTGGAATTTGTCGATGGGGGGGCGCTCACGGTTTTGGCAAGGAGATAGTGTTTGATCATGTCAGCTACCACAGTTAGCCTCGACGGCCTGCATGTTATTCCCAACGTGAAAGAGATCAACGCGTTAGAGGGGGTGACCGAACTGTCCGAAGACGTGCGCCTGGTTACCTCCAACGTGCTGCCGCTGCAGCGCAAAGCCATGCGGGGCATATTTGCCAGGGCCGGAATCCGGGTGGTGGCCAACAAAAAGAAATTCGTGATCGAGATCAAGGTGGTCAAGCCCGAAAAGCTTGCCCTGTCGGGTGTGGCGGCCGAGGTGCATGAGGATTATTACGAAGTCGAGATGCGGGACAATGTGGTCACCATCCGTTCGGCCAGCCAATCCGGGGCCCTGTGGGGATGCTTTACGTTTGCTTGGATGTTTATGGCCGCAGGCAAGGACAGCCACGTGCCCAACTTGCTGATCCGGGATTGGTCCGTGGTGCCGGTGCGAGGCATGATGGTCGAGGCGGGCCGGGGCGGTGTGCTGATGGAGCAGGACGCCTGGTTTGAATTGATGAGCCGCATGGCCTCGGTCAAACTCAATCATCTGGCCATTCGCTTGTGGGGGCACAATCAGGGCAGGGGCAACGCCGATGAACGTTTGCTGATCTCGCTTGTGGACGATCCGGAGATGCATTCTCAGAGCTCGTGCAAATGGTTTTCCCCCCGGGATGACCAGTGGTGCGCTGAAACCATGGTGCCCAAGCTGGCTGAAACCGAAAAGTTGGCCGATCTGGTGGTGTACGCCAAGGAGCGGGACATTGTCTTGGCACCCTATGTGGACGGCCTCGGCAGGGGGGCACCCTTCGCCCGCATTAAGTCGGAGTTGTCGGCCCTCGGTTCAGACGGCAAACCAACCGGACTGAGCCTCTGCCCGTCCAACCCGGCCGTGCGGGAGTTTCTGAAGTCTCTTTGCGCCAGCGTCTTCGAGCGCTATTACCCGACGGGGGTCCAGGCCTTCCATTTGGATTTCTCCAATCTGGGCGACGAGCCCCTGTGCCATTGCGATCTTTGCAAGGCCAGCTCGAACGAGGATTTGGTGAAGGGGCTGTCCGAGTGGTTCTCGGACATGCTGGCCAAGCAGGGTGTGTCTCAATGTTATGTTTGGCAAGGTGACCAAGCTTGCGTCAGCGGTGCCGGCGCAGTGGCCGCCAAGGCCTCGCGGCAGACCCTGGATCAAGCCGCCCGCAAGGGGGTTGGTTCGGGTGAAAAGGCGGTCTTTGCCAGCGTCGAGGACTACGACCCCGGCTGGAGCAACCGGCTGTCTGAATTCGCTTTGTCGGCTTGGACAGGTTGTGAAGACGTTGCCGGTGTCAAGCTGGAAGACGGTGTCTGGGCAGGCTTGGTATTGGGCAGTTCCTGCGAGCAGCCCTACCGTCAGGCCGCCGCCAAGCTGGCGGCCGCTTCGTTGGCCTTTGCCGATGCCTCCGGTGTCTGCCTGGAACCCTGTTGCGAAGGCGAGGTGGCTTGCACCTTGCATCCTGAACGCCTTGTGGCCAGTATCGATGCCGGGGGCGAAAACGTTGCCAAGTTTGCCGCGGCCGCCCAATCGGCTTCCGACGCATCCGACTTGCTCAAACCTCTGGCTGAAGACAAAGAGATTTGCCGCGATGTGGATTTCGTCAAGAGCCTGCTCGCGGATGCCGAAACGATTGCCGGCCTGGCCGGTTATTTCCAAGCCCTTTGCAATGGCGGGGGGCAGGAGCAGGCGCGGGCGGGGATCCTAAGGGCCTTGGCCGCCATTCAGGACAACAAGCCGCGATGGGTGGTCCCCTTCCAGCTTTCCGAGCTTAGCGCCTTTGTGGAATGCTTGGGGTAGTAGCCCCTACCGTTGTTTGGCTCGGCGGATCAGTTCGGTGCTGGACAGACCCGGCACATGGGACAGGAACTTGATGGCGATCCCCAGTTCCTCCAGCACCCGCCGTTCGGCCTGCACGATGGTTTCCACGGTATAATCCCCCCCCTTGACATAGACATCCGGCGTGATCTCCCGCAGGAGCCCGGTCACGTCCCGGGTGTCGAAGATGTACACCGCGTCCACCGCTTCCATGCTGGCCAGCATGAACGCTCTGTCCTGTTCGCAGACCACTGGCCGGGTTGGGCCTTTGACCGCCTGCACGGAAGCGTCGCTGTTGATGGCGACCAACAAGCAGTCCCCCTCCGCCCGTGCCCGATTCAAGTATTGGGCGTGGCCGCGATGCAGCAGGTCGAAACAGCCATTGGTCAGCACAAGGCTCTGGCCGGCTTCTCTGAGCTTGCGGCGCCAGTATTGTAGCTGCCCGTGGCCGAGAATCTTGCTTTCCGGAGTTCTGGGGGTGGTCAAGAGTGTGCTCCTTCTCTTGTCTGCTGGTTACTGGAGACGGTCCAGGATCTTTCGGATGGCCTCTAGCTGGCCGGCAATGGGGTCGCTATGGTGCCCCTTGGCGGCTTGCCGCCCCGCGTGGACGGCGGTTTTCAGGTTTCGCAGATTCAGGTTGACGGCTACCGTCTCGAGAGTGCAACAGGTCTGCTGGAAGTTGTCCCACGCTTCTGCTCTGAGGTCGGCATGGAGGCGTTGGCAGAGGATGCGCAGATTGTTTTTCAGGACTTTTTCCAGCAGGTCCAGCTCTGACTCGGGCAGTGCATATTCGGTTTGGAGCGCCCCTCTGATCGTCTGCGAATCGGCCGAATTGTCCGTTTTGATGTGCACGTCTTGAGTCCCGTCCGGGTTGGTTGTGTCGTTCAGAACCGAAATCGCGTCAGGCACTTTGTGTTCGCGGCCCTAGCGAAAGCGGCCGTGATTCACGGTCAGGGTTGAGCGGCCAGGCTGATCATATTGCCGACCGTGTCGACTTGCAGAAAATTGGCCCCGCTGGTGGGATGGGCCGGGGAGGCGCCCACGAACACCACCAGGTCCTCCTCGACCAGCTCGCCGGAGTCGATCAGCTGTCTCAGCGAACTGGCCACCAACCCATCCGTGGTCTTGACCGTCTGCAGTGTACTCACACGCACGCCGTGAGACAAGGCAAGTCTGCGCATGACGCTTGCATCCTCGCACTGGGCATAGATCGGTTTTCGCACCCGAAAAGAGGACAGCAAACTGGCTGTGGTTCCCGAACGGGTCGGCACCACGAACGCTTTCGCGCCCAGCTCCACAGCTGAATACGCCGCCGACTTGCACAAGGCGGAGCGAATATCGGTCGTGCGGCGTTTCCAATGTTCGCTTTCCAGGGTGAATTCTTTGCCCTTCAATTCCAGACTGACTTCCGCCATGGTCCGCACGGCTTCAACGGGAAAGTCGCCGTAGGCGGTCTCGCCGCTGAGCATCACCGCACTGGTGCCATCAATGATCGCGTTGGCTACGTCGCTGATTTCCGCGCGAGTGGCCCGGGGATGGCTGATCATGCTTTCCAGCATCTGAGTGGCCACGATCACGGGTTTAGCCCGGGAGATGCAGCGGCCAATGAGTTTCTTCTGCATCAGGGGAACTTCGGCCGCCTTGACCTCGATGCCCAGATCACCCCGGGCCACCATCACCCCGTCGACATGGTCCAGAATCTCATCGATGTTTTCAACCCCCTCGCGGTTTTCGATCTTGGCGATGATTCGGGTTTGGCTGCCATGAGCTTTCAGGATCGTCCGGATGGCCAGCACATCCTCCTTGCAGCGCACGAAGGAATGGGCCACAAAATCCACCTTCTTCTCGATGGCAAAGTGCAGAAACTCCAGATCCCGGGCCGTCAGAGCGGGCAAGCCAATGGCCACGTCGGGCACATTGACGCTCTTGCGAGCCTTGATCGTTCCGTCGTTGTCCACCCGGCAGAGCAGACGCTTGCCGCACCGCCCCTGGACCGTCAGTTGCACGGCGCCGTCATCGATCATAATCAGACTGCCTACCGGAACTTCGGCGGCAATGTCCGCGTACGATACGGGGATCTCCCCCGGCGCGGCGACCTCCTTGCACGGTCCGACGATCGTCAGCGGATCTCCTGTCCGGACCTGAACCGGCTCTTTCAGATCCAGGGTGCGGATCTCCGGCCCCTTGGTGTCGATCATCACCGGAATGGTTTCGGACACGGCTCGGACATTGTCGACAATTCGACTGGCTCCCTCGATCGACAAGTGGGCGCTGTTGAGGCGAACCGCGTCCATGCCATTCTCGAAGAGTTCCCGCAAGAAATCAGGCTCGCAGCGCAGATCGGAAATCGTGGCCACAATCTTGGTGTTTTTATCTCGGTAATTCATGGTAGTCCGTTCGTGTGAAAGTCAGAGTTATTGGGCTACCACGTTCACCAGGCGGCCGGGCACGGCGATGACCCGCTTGACCTCCAGCCCGTCCAGAAGCTCCTGAATCTTGGGGTTGGCCAGGGTCAGCGCCTGCATGGCCGACTGGTCTGCCTCAGCCGGGATCATCATCTTGGCCCGCGGCTTGCCGTTAAGCTGAACCATGATCTCGATCTCGTCGACCTTCAGGCAGTCTTCGTCGTAGGCTGGCCAGGTCTCATAGGCCAGGGTGCCGTCGTGTCCAAGACGCTGCCAGAGTTCCTCGGCAATGTGGGGGGCAAGGGGGGCAAGCAGCAGTACGAACGTCTCCATGGCCTGGCGGTTGCGCTCGTTGGCCTTGGAGAATTCATTGAGGCAGATCATCAGCTGGCTGATGGCCGTGTTGAAGCCCAGGGTTTCCAGGTCCTCCGTGACCTTTTTGATGGTCTGGTGCAGCACCCGGGCCTGCTCACGGCTCATCGCCGCCTCGGTGATGGAATCCGAGAGTTGGCCGTCAGGCCCCACGATCATTTTCCAAGTCCGCTGCAGAAAGCGCTGCAGACCTTCGACGCCCTGGGTGTTCCAGGGTTTGACCGCCTCCAGCGGCCCCATGAACATTTCGTAGAGGCGGAAACTGTCCGCGCCGTAGTCCCGGATGATGTCGTCGGGGTTGACCACGTTCTTGAGGGATTTGGACATTTTGGCGGGAAACTGCTCGAGTTCCTCGCCGGTGTCCTTGTGGAAGAATTGGTCGCCGCGCTGCTCGACTTTGTCGTTGGGGACGAGAATCTTGCGGCTGTTGCGATAGGAGAGGCCCAGGATCATGCCCTGGTTGACCAGCTTCTGGAAGGGCTCGCGGGTGCTGACCAGTCCGAGATCGTAGAGGACCTTGTGCCAGAAACGGGCGTAGAGCAGATGCAGGACGGCGTGCTCGGCCCCGCCCACGTACAGGTCCACGGGCATCCAGTACTTCTCCAGATCCGTGTCCCAGGGGGCCTTGGCATTGGTGGGGTCGATGTATCGCAGGTAGTACCAGCAGGAGCCCGCCCATTGCGGCATGGTATGGGTCTCGCGCCGCCCCCGGCGGCCATCCCGCGGGTTGGTGTAGTTGAGCCAGTCCTCGGCTTTGGCCAGGGGCGACTCCCCGCTGCCGGAGGGGGTGAAGTCCTCCACTTCCGGCAGCAGCAGGGGCAGTTCGGACTCGTCCAGAATGTCGATGGTGCCGTCCCCGTAGTAGACCACGGGGAAGGGCTCGCCCCAGTAGCGCTGACGACTGAACAGCCAGTCGCGCAGCTTGTAGTTGACCTTGCGCTCGCCGAGGCCCCGGGCCGCGAGCCAGTCGGTGGCCGCCTGTTTGGATTGGGTCACGGGCAGGCCGTTCAGGTCCAGGCCGGAGTCGTTGGAAGAGTGGATCAGAGCGCCGTCGCCGGTCCAGCAGGCTTTCCCCTCCAAAACGTCTTGGGGATCGACTCCCTTGGCGGCGGCTTCCTCGGCGTCGGGCCGGATAATGCAGGCGACCGGCAGGCCGAAGGTGGTGGCGAACTCGAAGTCGCGGGTGTCGTGGGCTGGCACGGCCATGATGGCGCCGGTGCCGTAGGAGACCAGCACATAGTCGCTGATCCAGATGGGAATCTTGAGGCCGTTGACGGGGTTGATGGCATAGGCGCCGGTGAAAACCCCGGTCTTGTCCAGGTTCAGCTCGGTGCGGTCCAGGTCGCTCTTGCGGCTAGCCGCTTCTTGATAGGTTTTGACATCGTCCTGCTTGTCGGCCACGGTGATGGCCTCCACCAGGGGATGTTCCGGGGAGAGCACCATGTAGGTGGCGCCGAAAAGGGTGTCGGGGCGGGTGGTGAAGACGCGGATGGACTGGTCGTGGCCATCCACC
>JBFJXC010000146.1:0-8447 GCA_041623325.1 Lentisphaeria bacterium
CGTGACGGTGTTCGGCACAATCGGTGGCGTGATTTCCCCGTTTGTGAAAGGCCGGGCCTCCATGGTGGTGGCCGATCACACCACTCTCAAAGACTGCAACTCCACCTGCGGCAGCTGCGCCACCCCCTGGGATTTCTGCTGCGAACTGCCAGACAAGCGACGGAAAGGAACCCTGACTATCCAAGTCGTCGATGCGGACGGAAAGGTCGTGAAGCAGGGTCTGAAAAACTTCAACGGGTTAACAGGCAACAGCATGGTCACCATCCAGGGCAAATACGCTCCGGAGGCAAGCGAAAATATGGTAATCATCAACGCCGAAAGAATTCACCTGCAAAAATAGGCGCGGCAGGCTTGCCCCCTTGATCCAAATCCCCTTGGTCGGGGGATGGATGGGTCAGGGGGTGAGATCAAAGGAGGGCAAGGGAGGGCAAGGGGGACAGGCACCTTGGGACAAGGGGGGGGACAAGTGGGGACAAGGGGGGACGGACAAGGGGGGACGGGCACTTTGTGGTCGACAAGGGGGGACAGGCACTTTGTGGTCGGCATCGTCTTGACCGAGGGAGGTAAACCGGTGTGCAGTCTCATGACGAACGGTTTTGCCGGGGGGAAAACAAGCGATTCTCTGCTACGAGGGAAACGGCCTGCGGCGGGTCCACAATAGGGGAGGAGAAAGCCATGCCGCTGCAGGCCAGAATCAAGCCGTCCGGAGTCTAAACCAGCTGCCACATCTACAACCACGCCCTGGAGGAACGTGGGCACTCGCACTTCAGGGAGGTCGAGAATGAGCAGTTTGTCCAACAGTTTCGCCTGCGGAGTCAGCAGCACGCTGTGCTTGAATGGCGAACCATCGAGAAAACCGGGGATTTTGCGGGTGTCGCCGCTGATCTCCTGGCCATGCATAAACTGCAGGCCGGGCAGGTCGAGGAGCGCTTTTTGCGCCAGAAGTTCGGTTTGACATTGTCGCGTTTCCGGACTACAACCCTGTATGGAAGGGAAGGCCATTTTCTACCCCTTTGCCTTGAGGTTGCAGTTGGTTCTGAAGGTCGACTGACCTGCGCGGTCATGGCGCCGTGTTCCCCGGCGACCGCCCCATTTGTAGTTCACTGCGGAGGACTCGACATGCCTGTGGGATATGCATTGATTGGTTGCGGCGGCTTTGGACGGTTCTGTCTTGAGGCTGTCTCGAAGATGCCGAACGTTCGCCCGGTGGCCGTTGCTGACGCCGTCGCCGAAGCCGCTCGGTCTGTCGGGGAGGACTTCGGACTCGATCACTATGCCGACCTCAAGACTCTCCTCGCCCGAAACGACGTGGACGTTGTCCACATCGCCACCCCGCCAGGCACGCACCACAAACTGGCACTGCAGGCCATCGAGGCCGGCAAGCATATTCTCTGCGAGAAGCCCCTGGCCTGTTCGGTGGCCGACGGCGAAGATATGCTCGCCAAGGCGGCCGACGCCGGCGTGATCTGCCCGGTGAACTTTGTCCTGCGCTACAACGCCGTAACCGACGCGGTCAAACGCGTGCTCGAGTCCGGGTTGCTCGGCGAAGTGTTGGCTGGCCGCCTCACGAACTGCGCGGCCGACACGCCGCTGGGCCCGGCGCATTGGTTCTGGGACAAGGCCGTATCCGGAGGCATCTTCATCGAACACGGCGTGCACTTCTTTGATCTCTATGGCTACTGGCTGGGCGACGGCGAAGTGCTCGACGCTCACGCGGAGATCCGCCCGGGCACCAGGCAGGAAGACCGCGTCGGCTGCACGGTCCGACATGCCTGCGGGGCTGTCGTCAGCCACGAACACGGCTTCACCCAGGCGGGACCGATGGACCGCACGGATCACCGTCTGGTCTGTGAGTTGGGCGACCTCCGCGTCGATGGCTGGATTCCCCTGTCGATGGACCTCGACCTGCTGATGGACGACACCGGGCCGGAGCACTTGGCTGCCCTGCTGCCGGGAGCAGAGATCCGGACAACGGCGGAGTATTCCCCAGGGGAACAGGACATGATGGGCCGCGGCAAGCCCCGCCACGTGACACGCCGGGTGCAGGCGCACTTTTGTCCGGAAGCCGACAAGCAAGCTGTTTACGCCCGGTCCGTCGCGACCCTGCTGGCCGACCAGCTTGCCGCAGTGGCCGACCCCTCGCGCAAGCGGATTGTGGCCGAAATCAACGGCTTGGAATCGCTGAAACTGGCCGAACGTGCAGCCGTTATAGCCAAATAGCCCGGTCGCGCAAAGGCGGGTCAGTCCTGCAAAAGGTCAGCAACCGCCATCGAGACTGCATGAATTAAGTAAGGACTGGATTTTTTCGATCACGGCATCAAATTCGGGGCGCCTAAACAGACGGGTTAGCAAGACAACGTTCCCCTTTTTATCAATCAGGACATTACGGGCACTGCCGGATTTTGGCTTTGCGTATCAAGTGAAACGATCAGCCTTCATCCCCAATGTAAGCGGATAGGTAACCCCCGTTTTTCCACGATACGTTTGACCGTAGCGGCATTTTCCCCACGGTCGACACCGATCAACTTGAAGTTTCTGTCCTTAAATTTCTGCCATATCTCTTTTTCCAGATGTGCCATTTCACGAACACATACTCCGCACCCTGGATGGCCCGTCGGCGAAAAACCGACCCGACGGACAATTCCCCCGCAACCCTTGATTTACTGACTTGCCGGGCCACATTTTTCCCTTTGCGGAAAACCGAATTTCCGATTCGGTCCGCTTTGCTGAGAGGGGAAATGGCTATCCACGTTTTTTACAGTTGGAGACTGACGAGATGAGTAAACTTGCATTGGCATTCAAAGCCTTTTTCAACGCCCTGAAGTCCGGAGCGCCGGCGGAACCACCCGTGGCCGAAGCCCCCCAGCCGGACGCAATCCCGCTCGCGGGAAAACCGGGGCGCAGCGAGGCGCTGACCCTGCTGGCGACCTTGCAGCGCGAGGCGCGCCTGGTGGACTTTCTGATGGAGCCGCTGGACGGCTATTCCGACCAGCAGGTGGCCGCCGCCGTGCGCGACATCCAGGCGGACAGCCGCAAGGTACTCGAGCGCCTGTTTGCGCTCAAGCCCCTGCGCACCGAAGCCGAGGGCTCGCGGATCACGGTTCCGGCCGGCTTCGACGCGGGCGCGGTCAAGCTGACCGGGAACGTGTCGGGGCAGGCGCCGTACCAGGGCGAGCTGATGCATCCGGGCTGGACCGCGACCAAGCTGGACCTGCCCGTCTGGCAGGGAAGCCAGGACAGCGCCACCATCGTAGCCCCAGCCGAAATCGAGATTTAAGCGTAGCGGTCGTCGCCTCCGCCGAGTTCATCTCGGTGGGGCGAAGATTAGGGAAAGGGCGCTCTGGCCCCTTTTCTCCAATCTTAGCCCCACCGGCGCAAGGCCGGTAGAGGCGGGCCGTAGCCAAGGAAGAGGACACCGCTCATGAGCAAGAAATACGCGATCGGCATCGACCTGGGCACCACGAATTCGGCCCTGGCCTACCGCAGCCTCGAAACCGAGGATGCTCCCGTGCAATGCCTGGTCATTCCCCAGCTGGTGGACCAGGCCAGCGTGGAAGGGCGGACCACCCTGCCCTCCTTCATGTATCTCGGCACCGAAAGCGACCAGGGCAACGCCAAGTTGCCCTGGCAGCAGAACGAACCCTGGAGCGTGGGCGAATGGGCCCGCCGCCGCGCCGCCGAGGTTCCCGGCCGCACCGTGGCCGCCGCCAAGTCGTGGCTCTGCCACAGCCGCGTCGACCGGCATGAACCGATCCTGCCCTGGGGCGCAGGCGACGACGTCGAGAAATGCTCCCCCGTTGAGGCCTCCACGCGCTATCTGCAGCATCTGGCCGGCGCCTGGAACCAGCAGTTTCCCGACGCCCCCTTTGCCGAGCAGGAAATCGTGCTGACCGTGCCCGCCTCCTTCGACGCCAGCGCCCGGGAGCTGACCAGTCTGGCCGCCAAACAGGCCGGCCTGCCGGAGCACTTCATCCTCCTGGAGGAACCGCAGAGTGCCGTCTACGCCTGGCTGGCCCAGGTGGGCGACGCCTGGCGCGAGCAACTGGGCAAGGACGATACCTTGCTGGTGTGCGATGTGGGCGGCGGCACCACCGACTTTACCCTGGTGCGCGTCGAGGACGAAGAGGGCGACCTGGTCCTGCGCCGCGTGGCCGTCGGCAACCATATTCTGGTGGGCGGCGACAACATGGACCTGTTCACCGCGCACCTCGCCCAGCAGGCCTTTGCCGAAAAGGGCGTGAACGTGAACGCTTGGCAGTCAACCGCCCTGTGGCACGCCTGCCGCCAGGCCAAGGAAAACCTGCTCGATCCCTCCGGTGCGGAAACCCATCCGGTAACCGTGCTGGGCCGGGGCCGCAGCGTGATCGGCGGCAACATTTCCGTCGACCTCGCCCGGGGCCAAATCTCCCAGGCTCTGCTCGAAGGCTTTTTCCCACACTGCACGCTTCAGGATCGTCCCCAGCGCGCCCGGCTGTCGGGCTTCCGCGAACTCGGGCTGCCCTACGAGCACGACACGGCCATCACCCGCCACCTGGCCGCCTTCCTGGGCATGCACGCCGAAGGCGACGCCTCGGTGCGCCCCACCCACATCCTGTTCAACGGCGGCGTCTTCAAATGCGACCTCTTCAAGACCCGCCTGGTGGAGCTGTTGGAATCGTGGTTCCAGGGCCAGGCCCCCAAGCTGCTGGACGGCAGCGAGGATCTCGACCATTCCGTGGCCTGCGGCGCCGCCTTCTACGGCGCGGCCAAGCACAGCGGCGGCGTCCGCATCCGCGGCGGCACGGCGCGCGCCTACTACCTGGGCATCGAAACCGCCGGGCTGGCCATTCCGGGCGCTCCGCGACCCTTGAACGCCTTCTGCGTGGTACCGGCCGGCATGGAGGAAGGCACCGAACTCGACGTGCCCGGCGAGACCTTCGGCCTGGTCACCGGCCAGCCCGCCCACTTCCGCGTGCTCAGTTCGGCCGTGCGCAAGCAGGACAAGCCCGGCGACCTGCTGACCTCCTGGACCGAGGAGGAGCTTCAGGAAACCGACTCGCTGGAGGCCGAGCTGCCGTCGGCCGAAGGGGCAGAGGACAACGGCGGCTACATTCCCGTGCGCTTCGAATCGCGAGTGACCGAACTGGGCATCTTCGAACTGTGGTGCGTAAGCACCCTCACCGACCACCGCTGGAAGCTGGAGTTCAGCGTCCGGGAGGAGTAGGTGTTTTTCGCCTCCATCCCCCTTGCGGGGATGGGGCGAAGGTGGGGGTTCTCCGACCCAGCCGCGCTCCAGAAATCCCATCTTAACCCCACCGGCACAAGGCCGGTAGAGGCCATCGCAAGTTGGAAATGTGAGTATGAAATCTGATCCAGCGGTTCCCCCCCGCTTTGTTGTGGGCATCGACCTGGGCACCACCAACTCGGCGGTCGCCTATATCGACATGCTCGGGGTCGACAGCCGTCCCCAAACCTTCGCCGTGCCGCAACTGGTCGCCCCCGGAACCGTAGAGGTCCGGGATTCGCTGCCGTCCTTCCACTACGAACCCGCCCCGGGCGAGTTCGAAGCCGAAGCGCTCGCGCTGCCCTGGTCCAGTGACGGCCAACCGGTCGTCGGGGTATTGGCGCGCGACCATGGGGCGGCCGTTCCGGGACGGCTGGCGGTCTCGGCCAAGTCGTGGCTGAGCCATGCCGGCGTGGACCGCAAGGCCGCGCTGTTGCCCTGGCACGGCGCCGAAGATGTGACCAAGCTGTCGCCGGGGGAAGCCAGCCGCCGCTATCTGGAGCATATCCGTTTGGCCTGGGACCATGCCCACCCCGGCATGCCCCTAGCCGAGCAGGACCTGGTTCTGACCGTGCCCGCCTCCTTCGACGAAGTGGCCCGCGAGTTGACCGTGGTGGCCGCCCGCGCCGCCGGCCTGCCCAAACTATGCCTGCTCGAAGAGCCCCAGGCCGCCTTCTACTCCTGGATGCGCAAGCACCGCCAAGCCGACGGCATGCAGCCGGGCCAGACGATTCTGGTCTGCGACATCGGCGGGGGCACCACCGATCTGACCCTGATCCGGGTGGAAGAACCTCAAAAGGACCAAACGCCGGCCTACCGTCGGATCGCCGTGGGCGAACACCTGCTGCTGGGCGGCGACAACCTGGATCTGGCCCTGGCCCACCATGTCGAGCAGCATCTCGGGGACGGCCACAAGCTCTCCCCGGCTGTTTGGAGCGTGCTCGTCAGGCGCTGCCAGCAAGCCAAGGAAACCCTGCTGCAACCCGACGCCCCCGACCGCCACACCATCCATCTACCCGCGCGTGGGCGCAGCGTAGTCGGCGGCAGCCGCCAGGTGGAGCTGGAGCGCGACGCGGCCGTGCGCCTGCTGGTCGACGGCTTCCTTCCCGAGGTGGCCGAGGGCGACCAGCCCCGGAAGCGCCAGTCCGGATTCCAGGAATTCGGACTGCCCTACGCCCCGGACCCCGCCATTACCCGGTATGTGACCGCTTTCCTCGCCCGACACGGCAACCTGCGGCCCGACTACGTCCTCTTCAACGGCGGTTTCTTCGAATCGCCCCTGCTCCGCGACCGCTTCCTAGCCGTGCTGGAAAAGGCGCTGAACTGGAAACCGCAGGTGCTGCAAGCCGACCGCCTGGATCTGGCCGTGGCCCATGGCGCGGCCGAATATGGCCACGTGCGCCGGGGGCATGGAACGAGGATCACCGGCGGCCTGGCCCGGACCTACTACCTGGGCGTGGGACAGGACAGCGCCGAACCGGCGGCCGTCTGCCTGCTGCCTGCCGGACTGGAGGAAGGCAAAGCCGTCGAGCTGACCGAACGCACCTTCACCCTGCACATCCGCAAACCGGTGGAGTTCCCCCTTTTCACTTCCAGCGTCCGGACCACCGACAAGCCCGGCGATCTGGTCTCCATCGACGAAGAATCGATGCGCCCCATGCCCGCCATCCGGACAATCATCAGCTCGGGCAAAAAGAAAACGGCCGACACGGTCGCCGTGCAGCTGCATGCCAGACTCACCGAAATCGGCACCATCGAAGTGTGGCTGGCCGAACTCGACGGCAACCGGCAGTGGCGGCTCCAGTTCGACGCCCGCGCCGCCACCCAGACCGACCGCGCCGTGCAGGAGGATATCGCCAACCGGGCCGGACAAGTCGACGAAGCCACGGTCGAGGCCACCCTGGCCCTGATCAAATCCGTGCTGGGCCCGGAACGCCAAGGCAACCCCGGAGCCCTGCTCAAGCAACTCGAGGCGGCCACCGGTCTGGACCGCAAATCCTGGCCCCCCGCCCTGCTGCGCCGCTGGGCCGACGATCTCCTGCCCCTGGACGCCTGCCGCCAGGGCAAACCCGATCTGGAGGCCCGCTGGCTAAACCTCCTGGGCTACGCCCTGCGCCCGGGCTACGGCTTCGCCGCCGACGACTGGCGGGCGGGAAACGTCTGGCGCCTCGAACAGGCCGGGGCGGGGAACCTGCGCAACGAGATGTGCCGGGCCGAGTGGTGGATCCTCTGGCGGCGCATCGCCGGCGGACTCACCGACGTCCAGCAGCTCAAGCTGGCCAACCCCCTCATCAAGCCGTGGCGCGCCCGCATCGCCAATCCCGGCAAGCTTAAGCCCGCCAAGCAGAGCCGCTTCCAATTCGGCGACCATGAAAGCGCCGAAGTCTGGCGCCTGCTGGGCTCCCTGGAGCGCCTGCCGGTTGCCACCAAGCAACTGCTGGGCGACCTGCTGCTGACCTGGCTGGAACTCAAGGGATCCGGGGTCTCCAACGGCGCCGCCGTCTGGGCCTTGGGCCGGATCGGGGCGCGCGTGCCCGCCTACGGGCCGCTCAACACCGTCGTCCCCGCCGACACCGCCGCACCATGGGCCGAGCGCCTGATGGCGCTGCGCGATAGGACCAAGGAGACCGCCTTCGCCCTGATGCATCTGGCCCGCCACACCGGCGACCGCTACCGCGACCTGCCCGACCCCGTCCGCGACCAAGCCCTGGCCTGGATGAAAAAACACAACGCCCCGGAACGGCTGCAGGAACTCGTGCGCGACGGCGGCCTGCTCGACTCCGAGGAGCAGGACCACGCCTTCGGCGAGGCCCTTCCCCCCGGCCTCCACCTGGCCGGATGAGCGTACGGAGGGCCGGGACAGGACATTGGGACAGTCGGACCAAGAGGTCAACGAGGCGGCTCGACGGAGTCTCGCCCTCCAGGGTTCCCTGATGCGACCTGATCCTCTCGTCATCGCTCTCGTCATCGCGCTCGTCATCGATTTTCAGGTGTCAACTTGTAACCAGGACTTGACCCCGACACCTGAACACTCAAAATCAGGGCGTCTCACTTTACGGATCTATCGAGTCCTGGCCGTTACGACGCGTTAACGCCAATACCGCCGGGCCGGGGGGGGACAAAGCGGGCCAGGAGGTCCTCGAAGCGGCTCGACGGAGTCTCGCCCTCCAGGGTTCCCTGATGC
>JBFJXC010000147.1:0-8410 GCA_041623325.1 Lentisphaeria bacterium
CAGGGTCACGGTCACCTCGTCGGCCTTTCCCCAGTGATTGCGCAGCTCCAAGGCCAACTCAACCGTTTCCCCGGCATCCAAACGGCCATCCCCGTCGTTGGCATCGCTGACAGACTGCCGATCCCAGATCCAGCTCTGCAGATAGGCCAGTTTCGGTGTCGGCGTGGAATTCATTGCCGCCTCGGCATTCAGCGCGCGATACGAGAAGCTCTTACCGCTACTCGGCACCGTTTTGCCCAAGAGCATGGGCCCGGTTCTGGCCAACTGGCCCATGATAAATCGCGAGGAATAGCTGGCCTTGTCCGCATAATACGAACGCAGCAGGGCGGCCAGGCCGGAGACCACGGGCGCCGCCATCGAGGTGCCGTTCCAAGCGCCGTATTCCCCACCCGGCAAGGTGCTATGGATATCCTGCCCGGGGGCCATCAACTCATATTCAATGGAATTCTCCGCCATGACATCCCAGTTGGAGAACGAGGTTAGCCGCTCCCCGCTGGTCACCCGGCTTTGGGCCATCACCCCCAGTACCCATGGATAGGCCGCCGGATAAATCGCCTGTGGTGGCGGACAGTTCCATACCGATTCATTCGGCACGCCGTCGTTGCCGGCGGCGGCGACCAGCACGGCCTGTCCAAAGGCTATCGCCAGCGCATCTTTCTCAATTTGCGATTCCGATGCACCACCGAAACTCATGTTGATGACATCCGCCCCCTTGTCCACCGCATAGAGAATGCCCTCCGCAATGTCAGCCGATGTCAGCACACCACTGTACTGGGCTGCCTTGATGGCCATGATCTGTGCGTTGAAGGCGACCCCGACAATGCCCTCGTTGTTGTTGCCCTGGGCGCAGGCAATGCCGGCGACATGGGTCCCATGACCATGGTCGTCCATTGGATCGCCGTTATGATTGGAAGAACTGCCCGTGACCGTGACGCCATGGATGTCGTCCACGAACCCGTTGCCGTCATCATCGCGTTTGTTTCCCGGGACCTCCGCCGTATTCACCCACATGTTTCCTGCCAGATCGGGATGGTTGTAGTCGACTCCGGAATCAATCACTGCCACGATTACATCATGGCGTCCTCCGGGATTGATGCCCTTGCTTTGCAGAAAGCTCCAGGCCTGCGAGGCCTGAATCGAATCCAGATGCCATTGCGTTGCCATCTCCGGATCCAGATCGCTGCTGGGCAGCCCTCCTCGAGTTGCCGAAGCCGATCGTGTCGCTGACTTTGATACCGGCGCCGGTTCACCGCTTGGACGCCGGATGAAATTGGGTTCCGCGTATTCAACCGTCGAATCCTGCCGGCACACGGACAGAATCGTCTCGATGTCTACGGATTCATCGAAGGTGATTTTCTGATAAAGGCCAGGATCGACGTTTCCAAGTCCCCTGTCATTGCTCAGGGAACGGACGGCATCACGTTTCTTCAAGTTGAACGCGGGCGAAATGGAAACCGGGCCGAAAGAGAGCATTTTCTGTTGCAAGCTATCGGTACTGGGAGCATTGGAGCCGCGTTTGCCCGAGACGGCCTTTAGCTTGACGACTACCTCGCCAGGCACAAAGTTTCCTTCTTTGCCTGAGGCAATAAACGCCGGCAACAACCCCAGCATCATCACAGCCCAACACGTTAACCGAGTGCGCCCCGTCAAACCTGCAAACCACATAGCTCTTCCTCCATTTGTTTCCCGCGCAGACGACCAAGCGCACTCCCATGGCATCTTGCATGCCAAAACGCTTGTCTGCCCATATTGAAATTAAAGCCCTGCCTCAGCGTGCGGTGAAAATAGTGCGAAACGGTTCATCTGCAAGACCCCTTAAGCACTAGTCAGCAGATTGCATTCCAAGGATGCCCTGTTCACAGTCTCCGCCCGACTGGAAATTGCCGGATGGACTCCACTTCAGCCGTCTCCAGTGATCGCCTTGCAGCCGGGCAAGTAGTGGCGGCCTCGCCGCGACGGCCAAAGAGAAACGGCAAGCATACCCTTGGCGAGGGCGTGCCCGGCGATGCAGCAGAAAAGCCGATCGTTCAGGCCCGGTCGCGCCAGCGGGCGTACTCGAGGTAGAGGGTGGGGACCACCCCCAGGGTCAGGACCGTGGCCACCAGCAGGCCGAAGATGACGGCCAGGGACATGGACTGCCACCATTGGGAGGAAGAGGTGTCGTACTGGAAGGTGAAGTTTCGGAAGTCCCAGTTGAGTTTTAGGGCCATGGGGACCAGCCCGAGGATGGTGGTGATGGCGGTCAGCAGCACGGGGCGGAAGCGGGTCATGGCCGCGCTGACCACGGCCTCGCGGACCGACTGGCCGCGGGCCTCGAATTGGCCGATGGCGTCCAGCAGCACGATGGCGTTGTTGACCACCACCCCGGCCAGGGAGATGATGCCGATGCCGGTCATGATCACCCCGAAGGGGGCGTGCAGCAACAGCAAGCCCACAAAGACCCCCATCAGCGACAAGACCACTGAGCACAGGACGATCCCGGCCACCAGCATGGAGTTGAACTGGAGGACCATCACGACCAGAATGATGAACACCGCCACCAGAAAGGCTTTCCCCAGAAAGCTCCGGGCCGCCTCTTCCTCCTCGGCCGCCCCTCCAAATCGGTAGGTGATCCCCGGCGGAAACGGGTGTGTTTTGACCAGATCCTGGAAGGCTCCCCGAATCTCGGAATCCTGGCGCAGGCCAGGCTGCACATCGCAGGAGGCGTTCAGCACCCGCTTCAGGTTGTGATGTTTGATGGCCACCGGTCCCGGAACCAGCTCGGCCGAGGCCACCGAGGCCAGGGGCACGGCACCGCCGCCGGGGCCGGGAATGGTCACGTTCTTGAGGCGCTCGGTGTCGAGCCGGTAGCGCTCGGGCAGCCGCAAGACAATGTCCTGTTCGTCGTCTCCATGCCCGAAGGTTCCGGTTTTGAGTCCGCCGACGGCAATCTGGAGGATGCTGCTAACGGTGGCCTGGTCCAGCCCCAGCATGCCGGCCCGGGCCCGGTCCACTCGCCACTCCAGGGTGGGCTGGGCCGTGACCGCATCGTCGGTGGGTTTGACCGTGCCGGGAACGGTGCGCATCAAGGTCTTCATCTCCAGGACCACCTTGGCCATGAGGTTTAAATCCTCGCCGAAAATGTCCACGGACACGGGACTTCCGGTCGGCGGCCCGTCCTGGGGTTTGAGCACGTCGTATTCGGCCCCGAACAGGGGCCGCACCGACCGAGTGCCGTCCGGCTTGAGACCCTCGAGGCGCCGCCTCATTTCCTGGATGGTCCGCATCGTGGATTCCGTGCGCTCCGCCCGGTCCACAAACTCAATCTGTATCCGGACCGGCCCGATATTTTGCTGCTTGAACCCGGTTCCCCCTCCATTTTCCAAGCCCACCACCACGCTGGCATACCTCAGGTTCGCCACCGGCGAGTCGTAGCCACTGCCGGGAGCCCCGAACATCCGGTCCTCCAAGGCCCGGGCCAGTCGGTCGGACTCCTCCAGCGACACTCCCTCGGGGGGCTTGATGCTGCAGGTGACCATGTCCGGATCCACCGGCGGGAAGAACTCGGTTCCGGCCCCGAACACCGCATGCAGGGCAAAGACCAGCAGCAGCATGACCAAGGCGGTGCACAGGCTCCAGCCTGGTCGGTCCAGCAGAAATTCCAGGGCCTTCTGGTAGCGCAGCACCAACCAGTAGTGGGGGCGTTGGGACTCGGGATCGACGGTGGTGTGGGCGCCGGGTTTCACGGTCATGGTCAAGGCCGCCAGCGTGGGGTTGATGACCAGGGCCACGAACAGCGAACTAAGCAGAACGATGATAACGGTTCTGGGCAGGTACCCCATGAATTGTCCCATGATTCCCGGCCAGAAGATCAGTGGCAGGAAGGCACCGACGGTGGTGGCTGTGGAGGTGATGACCGGCCAAGCCACCTCGCGGGTGCCGGTCAGGGCGGCCTCGATCCGGGGCATGCCCAACGACCGGTACCGATAGATGTTCTCGACAATGACAATGGCGTTGTCCACCAGCATCCCCAGGGACAGAATCAACGAGAACAGCACCATCATGTTCAAGGTCTGCCCGCTCGCCTGCAGGATCAATATGGACAGCAGCATCGAAAACGGGATCGCGGAGGCCACCAGCATGGCGTTGCCGGCCCCGAGACCGACCAGGATGACCAGCAGAACCAGGATCAGGGACGTGCCGATGCCATTCTCCAGGTCGCCGACCATTTCCTTGACCTGCTTGGACTGGTCCATCCCCTTCACCACGCTCACGTCCGTGGGAAGGGAACTGCTTGCCAGAATCCGGTCCGCCTGCTCGACGATCGCCAGGATGTTCGCGCCTGTGCGCTTCTTGAGTTGCAGGCTGACCGACTTGTGCGCGGTCACATGCCCGCCCCGCCCCTCGGTGCTTCCGGCAAAATTGTAGAGGCGGGAGCGCGAGATCTCGTCCTCGAAGTCATAGCGCACGGTGGCCACGTCCCGCATGTAAATGGGCGTGGCTCCCTCCGTGTAGCCGACCACCAGGTTGAAGATCTCGCCCGGTGCCTTGAATTCGCCCGGCACCCGCATGACGATGCGGTTGGTGGCGCTCTGGGCGGCCCCGGCGGACACATTGCGGTTGGTTCCGCGCAGGATCTGCTGCACCTGCCCAAGAGAGAGCCGGTAGTAGTGCAGCCGTTCGGGATCCACCTCGATCACCACTTCCCGCTCGCGCCCCCCGAACCGGTCCACGTTCAACACCCCCGGAATCTGTTTCATCCGGTCCTCCAGCTTTTCGGCCCGGTCGCTCAGTTCGGACAGGCTGATGCGGTCCGAGCCAACCAGATGATAGATCAGGATCGGCTCGTCGCTGATGGAGATTTCTTTTACAATGGATTCCTCCGCCTCTTCCGGCAGATCCGCCCTGGCTTGGTCGGTTGCGTCACGCACCCGGTTCAAGGCCGTCTGGGTATCCACTTTCGGGTCGAACTCCAGGGTGATGACCGAGAGGTTTTCCGCCGAAACGCTGGTCATCTGTTTCAAGCCTTCGAGACCGTCCAACTCCGTTTCCAGCGGAATGGTCACGGACTGTTCGATGTCGGTCGGATTGCCCCCGTCCAGGACTGTGGAAACCGTGATGAAGGGAAACTGGATGTCGGGAAAGCTCTCCCGGGGCAGCCCCACGTAGGCGGCCATGCCGGCCACGACAATACCGGCGCAGGCCACCAGCACGGCCATGTGGTGTCGGATGGAAAATTCGGTCAGGTTCACCGGGCGGCCTCCGTGGGTCCGGAAGCGGCGGCCACTGAGCCTTTTCGGTCGGCCTGGCCCCCCTCGGGGGACGATGGCGGCGTTGCATCGTTCTGAATCACCTTGACCTCCTCCCCGGGAACGACGCCTCTGCCACCGGAGGCAATCAGCAGTTCTCCGGCGGTCAATCCGCCGCCTACCAGCAACCACTGGCCGGCAATGGAGATGGGTTCGATGTCGCGCCCCGAGGCCAGGTAGCGTTCTCCGCGCCGCTCAACGACCAGCACCCGCGGCCCGACCTCCGATACCTGCACCGCGCGCACCGGAATGACAATCGCCTTCGGATAGTACAGGTAGTCGATCTCGGCCTGGGCGATCATTCCCTGCTTGAGTGCCTGTCCGGGATTCGGCAGACGCAGCTCCACCCGGAAGGTGTTGCTGGCCGGATCCGCCGCCTGGGCGATCCGCACCAACGTGGCGGGCAGTTCCAGCCCGGCATAGGTGCCCCCCGTCAACTTGGGAAGGCCCGGTAGAATCAACTTGGCGCTGACGGCCTGGCTGGCTCCGGGCATGGACATGGCAATGAAGTCCCCGACGCCGGCGGAGGTGTCCAGGAAAGGCGCATAGCGGTCCGCCACGTCCACGATCGCCCGGACGTGGGTCAGATCGTAGAGATGCGCCAGGGCCATGCCGGCACTGACGACTTCGCCGGCCTCTTTCAGATGCTCTTCCAGACGTCCGGCCAGCGGTGCTCGCAGGACGGCCTTTCTCAGGTTCACCTCCAGGGCCGCGATCTGGCTGTCGGCCTCCGCCACACGGTCTCGCGCCAGGGCCGCCAGCGCCTCGGCTTCGGCCACCTTGGCCCCGGCCGTTTGGATTCCGATGTCCGCCCTGGCGATGGTGTCCAAGGCCTTCTCGATCTTCAAACGGGCTTGGACCTGCTTGTTGAGGGCGGCATCCAGATTGGCCTCGCTGGCAATGCTCTGGGCGGCTAAGGCCTTGATCCGCTCATAATCCTTGGCGGCCAACTCCTCGTCGGCTTTGGCCGAAGCCAATTCCAGCTGCAGAGCGGCGGCGTCTTTTTGGGCCTGCTGCAGGCCGATTTTGGCCATCTCAAGCTGGCGCTCGGCCACGGCCACCCCGCTGGCGGCCGATCCCATCTGGGCTTTAAGTTGGGAGAGTCTGGCCTGCAGGTCGTCCGTGTTGATCAGGGCCACCACCTGCCCGGCCTCCACCGGATCTCCCTCTTCAACCAGCCATTTCTCCAGGCGGCCATTCAGTTCCGAACTGATCACCGCCTGGCGGTCCGCCTGGATTCGGGCCGGCAGCACCAGCTTCTCCCGGTGCTCCCGGGCCACCACCTCGAACACCTCCACCGTCGAAAGGGTTTTGGGTTGAATCGTCGGGGTCGCCTTTTTGCGGGTTGCCCCGACCGCGATCAGGGCCACCGTCAGCAATGCCAACACCCCGGTCAGGCCCCACGTCTTGAGCCCGATTCGGGCACCGCCACGGTCCGCCGTATCCTGGCAGGCCTCTACTTGGGGATCGTTCATGTCGTTCCGCATGTCAAAGGGTTCTCTTTCGCTGTCTTTACAATGGGAGCCTAGTCGGAATTTCTGGCTGCCTTTGTTCGGCCGCCCTCATCCCGGCGGCCGTGAACCGCACCATGCGGTCCACGATCGGCCGGCTTGGCGCCATCAGGCACCGTCCCTGGGTGAAGGTCTGCATCAGGTCTCCGGACATGAGGCAGTGGTTCAAGATGCCCACCATGAACTCCATGCACCAGTAGACCTCCTCCGCAGGCAAGTCCGGCAAGGCCCTGCTCAAACTCTGGTGAAAGCGCCTGAGCAGAGGGCCGTAAACCTCCATCTGCCGCTCGATCAGGCTGTCCAGCTTTTCGGAATAAACCCTCGCCAGCAACTTGGGAAAGGCCGCGTGCACCGGACTGGCACTGTCTCCGTGCAGAAAAACCGGTGCGATGAAGGCATGCACGATGGCTTCCAGCTCGGGGGGCTGGGCAGCGCTCTCGCAGGCCTCCAGCAGACGCAGACGCCTTTCGTTGATAGGACCCAGCCGGCGCCCGAATACCGCCCCGATCAGATTCTCCTTGGAGACAAAATGATAGTTCACCGCCCCCAGGTTCACCTCTGCCGCCTGCGTAATCGCCCGCAATGACGTGGCCGCGTAGCCCTTCTCGGCAAACAGCCGCTCGGCCACGTCCAGGATATGCTGTTTGGTGTCGCCCTTGTCCATCGTCATCCATCTCTTTTGTCCAGGAGGATTCATACGTTCGTTTTAATCGCCCCGAAAGCAAGCCGTCAACTCAAGGTTTAGTGCCCGTGGTCCGAAAGTGTCCCCGACCCGTGCCCGGCGGGTCTGCGCCGTCTGGCTGGCGCTCCGCGCCCCGTACGGTTGCCAAACGCGCCGCCGACGTTACATTCGCCCCCTCGTTAGAGTCGATAGCCTTAACCGAGAACGACCACCGTGAACGCCGTTACCGAACAGGTTCTGAGCATGCTGCGGGAAAGCCGCGACTTTCTTTCCGGGGAGCAGATCTCCCGCCGGCTGGGCATGTCCCGTGCCGCCGTCTGGAAACATATCACCCAGTTGCGCCAGGCGGGGTACGGCATCGAGTCGGTGCGGAACCGCGGCTACCGTCTGGGGGCCACTCCGGACACTCCGCTGGATCTGGAAATTCGGGCGCATTTACACACCCGCTACCTGGGTCAGGAACTGGTGTACCTGCCGACCACCGGCTCCACCAACACCGTGGCGGGCACTCTGGCCAAGCAAGGAGCCGCCGATGGCACGGTGGTGTTCGCCGACACCCAGGAGAGCGGTCGGGGCCGCTTGGCCCGCTCCTGGTTTTCACCTGCCGGCCGCAATATCTACCTGTCGGTCATCCTGCGCCCGGCCGTTGTGCCCCATCAGGTTCCCCAGCTGTCTCTGGTGGCCGGCGTTGCCCTGGTCCGGGCCATTGACCGGCTGGTCCCCGGACTAGACCTGGGGCTGAAATGGCCCAACGATGTCTTCGTCGGGCGCCGGAAAGTCTGCGGAATCCTCTGCGACATGCAGTCGGAAATGGATCGCGTCCACCACTTGGTGCTTGGCATCGGCATCAACGTCAACCTGAAGAGCGGAGAATTCAGTCCGGAGATCGCGGACAAAGCCACCTCCCTGGCCATCGAGGCCGGCCGCGA
>JBFJXC010000148.1:0-8372 GCA_041623325.1 Lentisphaeria bacterium
CCATGTGGATTCGTCTTGCGCAGTCGTGCCCCGCACTCCTCTTGCGCTTTCCGCGGTCGGGACCCGACGATGGAGCACGGCAACGGTACACGGCAGCCATGAAAAAAGTTTGACTCAATGACTCGAGGTCGGGGTCCCGCTCAGCGGGATAAATCCCGCTCGAAGCGGGATAAAGTTCGAGCTTGCCCCGCCTTGGCGGGGTCCCCTCATCCACCCCATTCTTTAGCCCGGCCGGAGGCCGGGCTTTTTTGCATCTGGGAGGGGCTTGCGCAATCAGGCATGGCCACGTACATAGGTTATGGCGGTTGCCGGAGGAGGATGGAGTGGCGACAGGCAGGCGGGAGTTTGAGCGTCATGCGGTTAGGTTTCGTTGGAAGCGGCTTGTTTCTGGGAGTGTTGCTGTCTGCCTGGTCAGGGGCCGGCGGAGCGGTCAGCGCGGAGGCTGGACTTTCGGTGGAGCAGGCCATCCGGGAGGCACTTGAGCGCAATGGCGATCTGGAGGCGGCCCGCCAGCGTGTCAGCCGGGCTCGCGCCGATCGGGAAGCCGCCCGTTCGGCATTCTTCCCTAATCTGTCGATGGATCTGACCTATACCCGGGCCGAGGCGCCTTCGGTCTACCTGTTCAAAACCATCGATAGTCGCCAGCTGGCTCCGGGAACAGACTTTAACGATCCGGGTGAGATCGGCAATGCCGAGGCTGGCTTGATGCTGCGCCAGACGCTTTGGGATGGGGGGCGCCGGCGCCTGTCCAGCGAGCGGGCTGGCAGCGGTCTGGCTGCCAGCCGACAGGCGCAAGACAGCGTGGCCAACGACTTGATCGGTAGCGTCATTCAGTCTTACTACGAGGTGCTGGCCGCCGGCGAATTCGTGACCGTGGCGGAGCGTTCCCTGGCCACGGTGGACTCCCAGTTGGGGGAGGTGAGGGTGCGGCATGAGCATGGCGGCGCCTTGCGTGCGGATGTGCTGGCCATCGACGTGCGCCGCGCCCAGGCTCATCAGCGGCTGATTGCCGCCCGGAATCGTCAGGAACTGGCTCGAGCCGCCTTGCGTCGGCTTCTGGACTGTCCTCCGGATGCGCCATTGTCCCTTTCAGGACAGGACTGGAATCCGATCCCTCTGCCGACCGTCCTGTCTGAATGTCTGCAGCTGGCTTTTGACCATCGTCCGGAGTTTGCCGCGCTGGATCATCGGCGCCGGGCTGCGGCATCCTCCCTGCGCCTGGCGGGTCGCGACTACCTGCCGAAGCTGGATTTGAACGCCCGCTACTGGCATGACGATACCGCGCTAAGCTACAGCGCCAACCGCGACAATTGGGCCGTGGCCGCCACGCTCAGCTGGGATCTCGCCGATGGGGGGCGCCGCCGGGCGCAATCCCGGAACGCCCGGGCCGCCTTGGCCGAGCTCGACGCCGACCGCCGGTCGTTGCAGCGTGCCATTGAGCTGCAGGTTCAGGAGGCGTTTCTGAATCTTCAGGAAGCCCGGTCCCGGCGCCAAGTGGCTCTAGCCAATGTGCAGAGAGCGGAGGAGGCGCTGGAGTTGGTGCGTGAGCTTTTCGAAGGCGGTTCTGCCACAGCCACCCGTTATCTTCAGGCTGAGCAGGACCGCACGGAAGCTCTGTTCAGTGATATCCGCAGCCGTTATGACATCAAACAGGCCGGGGCCGCTCTTGGGCATGCGTTGGGCATGTGCTTGAATTGTCTGGAGAATACGCAGCAAGAAGGAGGCCCATGATGCAGCGCATTGGGCTGGGCAATCGGGCTGCTGGCCCCATGGGGCTGGCCATTGGTGCGTTGGCGGCGTTGGCCGCATCGTTGTTGCCGACGAAGGGTGCCAGTGTTGGGGTTGTGCAGGAGCAAATCCCGGTGGTCTACCAGGCGGTGGGTACCGTGCGCCCCCGCTTGGAGGCGCAGGTAATGGCGCAGGTCTCCGGTCTATTGCTCAGCGTGGCCGTGACAGATGGCCAAACCGTAAAGGCGGGTCAGGAGTTGGCCACACTCGAGGACCGGGAGTTGACCCTGCGGATTTCCCAGGCCCGTCGCGGCATCGAGGAGGCGGTGGCCCGTCAGATGCAGGCCCGTCACGGGCATACCGGTGCGCAAGCGCTGAGGGTGCAGACTCAAACTCAGTACGAACGCGTCCAGCGTTACGTCACCAAGAATGCCGCGACGGCTCAGGAATTGGAGCAGGCCGAAGCCGCCTATCGGCAGGCCCAGGCTATGGTCGATGCGGCGGAGGAGACGGTCAAGGCGGCGACCGCGGCGGTGGAGCGGGCCCGGGATCTGTTGGCGGAGGCGGAAGTGGCCCGGGGCTACACGCGGGTGGTCTCGCCGTTCGCCGGGATCGTGGTCAAGCGTCTGGTCGAGCCGGGGGATCTGGCCTGGCCAGGCCGGCCGTTGTTTCGGATTAGCGATCCGTCCCGCATGCGCTTGGAAGCCAACGTGCGAGAGAGCTTGGCCTCCAAGGTCGGTGTGGGGCAAGTCTTGACGGTCTCCGTGGATGCCATCGGGCAGTCGCTGTCCGGCACCGTGGCCGAGGTCGTGCCGGCCGCGGATCCGGATAGCCGGACGTTCCTGGTTAAGGTGGATCTGCCTGCGGATTCGCGGCTGCTATCGGGCATGTTCGGACGTTTGGCGGTTCCGGTGGGCCAGCGCCCGGCGTTGCTGGTGCCTGTTTCGGCTATCCGGCGGTTGGGCCAGCTGATTCAGGTGCGTGTTCTGACGCCGGAGGGCTGGCGGGTCAGGTTGGTCCGCACCGGGGCACGGCACGGGGACCGGGTCGAGGTGCTGTCTGGGCTTGCGGCGGGCGAGCAGGTCGCGTCGGCGGCCGAACCCGGAGGCGCGCCATGAGCGTTGCCTCCCTGAGTTCTGGCCGGGGGGCGATCGGCAGGATCGTCCGGCTTTTCCTAACCTCCCACCTGTCCATTATTCTGCTGGGCGGCGCCCTCCTGGGGGGCTTGGCCGCTGTACTGAAAACGCCGCGCGAAGAGGAACCCCAGATCATCGTCCCGCTTGCCGATGTGATGGTCAGCTTCCCGGGCGCCTCAGCCGAAGAAGTCGAACGCCTGGTCGCCCGACCCTTGGAAAATTATCTCTGGCAGATCGACGGGGTGGAATATGTCTACAGCCTTTCCCGGCGCGGCATGGCCGTGGTTACGGTGCGCTTTCGGGTGGGCGAGGATCGGGAACGCTCCCTGATCAAATTGCACAGTCGGGTCATGATGAATCAGGACAAGGTGCCGCCCGGGGTGGCCGGCTGGCTGATCAGACCGGTGGAAATCGACGATGTGCCCATCGTCACGGCCGCTCTGTATTCAGACAACCTGTCGGGCCATGAGCTGCGTCGCCTGGCAGAGGAGGCCCTGGCCCGGCTGGAGGACCTGCAGGATCTTTCGCGCACCGAGGTGGTTGGCGGTTACAGACGGCTGATTCGCGTGGTTCCGGACCCGGGTCGACTGACCGGCCACGGAATCAGTTTGTTCGACCTGTCCCGTGCTTTGCGGGCGGCCGACGCCAGCTTGGATGCGGGCCGCTTTGTGCAGGGGGACCATGGCATGTCGGTGTCGGCCGGGCCGTTCTTGGAGTCCGCGACGGATCTGGCGGGGGTGGTCGTGGGGGTGCACGGTGGCCGCCCTGTGCAGCTGGCCGATGTGGCCGAGATCAACGACGGCGGCGAAGAACCGGTCCACTACACTCGAATTGGCTTCGGCCCCGGAGGCCATTCGGACCTAACCGCTGAAGCGACCGGGACATCCCATCAGGCCGTCACCTTGGCCATCGCCAAAAAACGCGGGACCAGTGCGGTGAGGGTTGCAAGGCAGGTCGTGGCTCGGCTGGAGTCGCTGCGGGGCACGGTGATTCCGGAGGATGTGGGTCTGCTGATCACGCGCAACTACGGGCAGACCGCCGACCGCAAGGTCAACGACCTGCTCATGTCACTGGTGTTCGCCGTCGTGTCGGTGGTCATTCTCATTACCGCGGCCATGGGCTGGCGCGAAGGGCTGGTGGTGGCCGCGGCGGTTCCGGTAAGTTTCTCCCTGGCGTTGTTGGTCAACTGGCTGGCTGGCTACAGCATCAATCGCGTCACTCTTTTCGCCCTGATCCTCTCCCTCGGGTTGGTGGTGGACGACCCCATCACCAACGTGGACAACATTCAGCGCCATCTGCGCCTGCGCCGCCTGCCCGCCCTGGAGGCCACCCTGGCCGCCGTCAACGAGGTGCTGCCGCCCGTGATCATGTCCACCCTGGCCATCATTGTCTCGTTTGTGCCCATGTCCTTCATCACCGGCATGATGGGACCCTACATGAGCCCGATGGCCATCAACGTGCCCTTGACCGTTACCTTCTCCACCCTTTGCGCTTTGACTTTCGTGCCTTGGCTGGCCCACACCCTGCTGAAGGGGCGCTACGGCGGCGGGGAGGCGCAGGCCACATCACCAGCTGACCCCACTCCGCGCTGGGTGAGGAGGTGGTACCATCGTGCCGTTGGGCCATTGCTGGAATCCAGGCGGCGGTCTTGGTTGCTGCTGAGCATGGTGATCCTGCTGCTGGCCGGCGCCGGCCTGCTGGTGCTGCTGCGCCAGGTGCCCCTGAAAATGCTGCCGTTCGACAACAAGAACGAGCTGCAGCTGGTGATCGACATGCCCGAGGGGACGACCCTGGAGCGCACGGACGCGGCCGTGCGGGCCTTCGAAGACTATCTGCGCCAGGTGCCCGAAGTCCGGGATTTCGAATCGTTCGTGGGTCTGTCCTCGCCCATCGATTTCAACGGGATGGTGCGTCATTATTATCTGCGCCAGGCCCCGAACCTGGCCGATATCCGCATCAATCTGCTCGATAAGTCCGAACGCGACCAGCAGAGCCATGCGATCGGACTGCGTCTGCGAAACGATTTGACGGCGCTGGCCGTCCGCCTGGGCGCCAATCTAAAGCTGGTGGAGGTGCCGCCTGGGCCTCCCGTGCTGGCGACCGTAGTGGCCGAAATCACCGGCGAGCCAGGAGCGAAGCAGGCTGACCTGGTGGCCGCTGCCGGCGAACTGCGTGCCCGTTTGGCCAACCAACCTGGGGTGGTGGACATCGACGACACCAGCGAAACGCCTCGGACCCGGCTGCAGTTTAGCATCGACAAGCAGAAGGCTGCGCTGCACGGCGTGGATGCCGAGGCCATTACTCGGTTGCTTCAGGGCGCGTTGGGGGGGCAATCCGTCGGGCTTTTGCATCAGCCGTACGAGCGGAAACCTCTGGTCATCGAGGTGCGTCTGTCCGAAGAGGAGCGTTCCGGTGTCGAAAAGCTGCTGGGTTTGGAGGTCCGGGGTGGCAGCGGCCTGGTTCCGTTGGCCGAGCTGGGCTGCTTCGAGGAGCGAATGGAGGACCAGCCGATTATGCACAAGAATCTGCAGAGGGTGGTGATGGTTCAGGCCGAGATGGCCGGACGACCTCCGGCCACGGCCATTCTGGACATGCAGGCCGAGCTGCGCCGCCGGCCCCTCCGCGGGCCGGTCAGGGTGCAGTGGGCCGGGGAGGGGGAGTGGCGCATCACGTTGCGCGTATTCCGCGATTTGGGCCTTGCCTTCGCGGTGGCTTTGGTGGGCATCTACATCCTGGTGGTGCTGGAGACCAATTCGTTTTTGATGCCGCTGATCATCATGACGGCCATTCCGCTGACGGCCATCGGCATTATGCCGGGTTTCTGGATCATGAATCTGCTCTTCGCCAATCGTGTGGGCGGCTATCCGGATTCCATCTTCTTCACCGCTACAGGCATGATCGGCATGGTGGCCCTTGGTGGCATCGTGGTGCGAAATTCCATTGTACTGATTGAATTCATCAAGGACACGGTGGCCGAGGGAACCCCCATGCGGGAGGCTATTCTGGAATCCGGTGCCGTGCGTTTCCGTCCCATTATGCTGACCGCTGGCACGACGGCCATCGGCGCAGTGCCTATCACCTTTGATCCCGTCTTCTCCGGATTGGCCTGGGCCTTGATTTTCGGACTGGTGGCCTCAACCCTTTTCAGCCTGGTCGTCGTTCCGGTTGTCTACAATATCGCCTACGGCGAATTCCCCAGTCGCGTTGCCCAAGACCAGACCGCTTGATCAAACTGGCCGGTTGGGTGGCCGGTTTGGCCCCCCGTTTCTGGGTTAACCCTTCCTCCCTAAATGCGGCTTTCCCCTATTCCCTTATGGCCCCGGCACATCTACAGTTTGGATGTAGCCGCTTGCCTGAGCATGCGACCTAACCGCGACTGAAACGTGCGCAACAACGAGGGAGAATCCAATCATGAACGCCAAGGTAGATCCGGATCTGTGCATTGCCTGCGGTATTTGCCCCGATCTGTGCCCGGAGGTTTTCGAACTGTCGGGAGACATCGCCATCGTCATCGTCGACCCGGTGCCTCCGGAGGCGGAAGCCAGTTGCCGCGAAGCCATGGAGAGCTGTCCTGTCGACGCGATTAGCATCGATGAGTAATCGTCCATCCTCCGGGAAGAGGGATGGAAAAGTAGGCGAGAGGATAAGGAGTCGGACCATGACAGAGCAAGCCATCGATCTGTTTGCCCAGATCAACCGCCCCAAGGACATCAGCAACCCGACCGACCTGGAGAAAAAGCACCACCCGGTCATCAGCGCCCCTGAAAAGGTGAAAGCCGGAGAATGCTTCGAGGTCACCGTCGAGGTCGGCAAACTATTGCCGCATCCCAACGAAAACGCCCATTCGATCGAGTTTATCGAGCTGTATGCGGGCCACGTCTATCTGGCCCGCCTGGACCTGACGGCCAGAACCATCTGCCCGACCCTGAAAGTCTGCGTCAATCTGCCCAAGGATCTTGGTCCTCTGCGGGCCTTTGCACGCTGTAACATGCACGGTGTCTGGGAAGCCGAGAAGACGATTCAGGTCGTTCCCTAGAGGGGAGTACACGCCTTCCTTGGGGAATGCCTGCTGGTTGTCAACGGCGGAAGTCCGGTGCGGCAGCATCCGGGGGCGAGGCGATCCGGTGGCAGGCGCAGGGTTCTGCGTCTGTCCGACTTGGCCAGTGGATTGCCCAGGCTGGCAGCGATTGTCTAGAACAGAAGGAGCGTCCATGAAATTCGATGCCTTGGTGCAGCATAAGGCCATTGAACTGATCAAACTGTCCGTGGAGATGACGGCGGCGGCAGGTTCTGGACATCCGACCTCGGCGGCCAGCCTGGCTCATCTTGTGACCGTGCTGATGTATCATCAAATGCGTCATGATCCGGCCCGCCCCGAGGATCCACGCAGCGACCGCCTTGTGCTCTCCGAAGGGCATGCCTGCCCGATCGTCTATGCCGCCGCCAGCGATCTGGGCATCCTCATCGGCAAAGACTCGCGGCGCCGGCACCCCATGTGCTGGGACGACGCCATGAGTCTGCGAGCCATCGGCAGTCCCGTCGACGGACATCCCAACCCCGCCGAGGGCTTTCCGTTCTTCGACGCGGCCACCGGCTCCCTGGGGCAGGGGCTCTCCATCGCCGCTGGTCTGGCGGCGGCGGCGCGCCTGGACGGCATTGCCAAGCGCATCTATTGTCTGATCGGCGATGGGGAAAGCCGGGAGGGACAGATTTGGGAGGCCATTGATTTTATCGCCGACTATCGCCTGACCGCCGTTTGTCCCATCTTCAATTGCAACACCCTTGGCCAGTCCGATTGTGTCAGTGTTCAGCAAAGTCCGCAGGTTACCGCTGCCAAGCTTCATGCTGCTGGTTTCGATGTGCGGATCATCGATGGCCACTGCCCGGGGGATATTCTGGACGCGCTCCAGGATCATGCCCGGCACGCCTCCACCGCCGGCAAGGCGCCTCTGGCTATTGTGGCCAAAACGGTCAAGGGCTGGGGGGCGCCGACTATGCAGGGGGGGGGGCTGCACGGGAAACCGATGAGCGGCGAAAAGCTGGCCCAGGTGCTGTCTGAGCTGGACGAGGCCAGCCATCAGATCGGTCCACTTCCGGCCCCTGCCGATTTGCATCCGCCCAAGATCAACACCAGAATGCCGGTCTCACAGCCGCTTGAACCATTGCCGGGATTCGAGGAAGCTGTCCGGGCCGCTGGTTTGGAGAAGGCCCTGTCTGAAGGCAAGATGGCCACCCGCAAGGCATATGGGGTGGCTTTGCAGGCCCTGGGGCATGCCAACGGCCAGGTCGTGGCCCTGGACGGAGACGTGAGAAACTCCACCTTCTCCGAAGGTTTTTTTCAGGATCCGGAGCTGACCCGGAGGTTTTTCGAGTGCCGCATTGCCGAGCAGAACATGGTTTCATGCGCGGCTGGCCTGGCGGCCGCCGGCAAGATTCCCTTCGTCTCTAGTTTCGGGAAATTTCTGACTCGCGCTTATGACCAAGTCGAGATGGCTTTGATTGGTCGGG
>JBFJXC010000149.1:0-8316 GCA_041623325.1 Lentisphaeria bacterium
ACTACAAAGAAAAGCGCCCCTGGTATGTCCGAGCCGAAAAGGTGCAGTCCAACCAGTGGATTGTGCCCTTCTCCGGCCTGACCCTGGCCGCCCTCCAGCTTGGCAAGGACGCCTATCCGGAGGCCTACGAACTCGGAAAAGCCTGCTTGGCCAGAAGCCTGGCCAGTCTTGGAGACGAGGGCGCGGTCTCCGAAGGATTCGCCTACGCCATCGACTGGTCCGTGCCGGGCCTGATGATTCCGGCCTACTACATGGCTCTGAAGGGCGGTGACACAGAGTTCATCGACAAACCGTTCTTTGCAGGCTTCCCCCTCTGGGTGGCCCAAAGCTACCAGCCGGGCCGGAACATCGTCAACGCTTTCGACTGGTGGGGCGGCTGCCGCGACATGTACAACCGCTACATGCTTCCGAAAATCACCATGCTCACGGTTTTCACGGCCGACCCGTACCTGCAGTGGATACTGTTCAACCAGCACGGCCAACCCGAGCCCGACGCCTTTGGCTTGGTAGCCTGCGGCATGCCCTCGGAGCGCATGAAAGAACCGCCCCTGCACGCCCGCTTCAAACGTGCCTCCCGCGTGAACTGGAGAAGTTCATGGAGCGAAAACGCCGACGGGGTCTGGATTCGGGGCCGGGACCGGCAAGACTTTCATGCCCACCAGGACACCGGCCACGTCAACTACATCAAAAACGGCAAACTGGTCCTGCTCGAGGCCGGCACCTCCGGCTACAGCGACACTCGCCTGTTCCACGACTACCAATCGTTCCGCGGACACAACGTCCTCCAGGTCGGCGACGTCCTCAAGGGGAACGACGGGGTGGACGCCGAATTCATCATATCGAAACTTGCCGCCGAAGGAGGAGATGTGGAGTTGGACGCCTCAGCCGTCTACGACAAAGCCGACTGGCGCCGGCGGGTCAGCTGGGACACCCAGAGGCTTGAGATCCGCGATATGGTCAGGATCAAGGAGAACAGCCAAGAATCGCTCTTGTTCCGTTGGCATCTAGGCACGGAAAATTCGGCCGAAATCGTCAAAAAGAGCGACCGCCACTACATCGTGACCGTTCCCGCTGGGCAGCTATCCTTCCCCGGCTGGTATGGGGAGAAAATGGACTACTGGGAGATACCGGACCAGGATGTCGTCCCGACCCCGGCCATCGAGATCACCATCACGGCCGACGCCCCAATCACGGTGACATCCGCCAAGTATGTGGACCACACCTTCAAGTTCCGGCAGCGCTATCACGAGCACACGACTCTGGAAGTCAGCGCCGAGGCCGCCTCTCTGGATTGCCGGGCGGTGTTTGTAGCCGACTAAGAAACGGCCTCCAACTGGAAAAGAGCCCCGGACCGGGATATGTTCGGGCCCGTTCCAGTCTCTAGGCAACGAATAACGGTTAGCGGCCCAAGGCCGTTGCATCTTGGATGTCGGACCTATGAATAGTTCCCCCCGGATTTCATGCGACTATCTAATTCTCGGCAGCGGACTGGCTGGACTGTTTGCCGCCCTAAAGGCTTCCAGATTCGGCAAAGTCGTGGTCGTAACCAAGCGGCTGATGCAGGACTGCGCCACCAGCTACGCCCAGGGGGGCATCGCCTGTGTGATCACGACCGAAGACAGTTTCGGCGAACACGTGACCGATACCATGGAGGCCGGTGCCGGGCTGTGCCGCCAAGACGTGGTTGAGCAGATCGTGCAGGGTGGGCCGCCCCGCGTGCAGGATCTGATCGACTTGGGCGTGCATTTCACCACCTGCGGGGAAATTCCGGGCGGTCAGGAGGAGGGACCTGCCGGCAGCTACCATCTGGGTCGTGAAGGCGGCCACCACAAACGCCGGGTGCTGCACTCAGGCGACATCACCGGCCAGGAGCTGGTGCGGGCCCTCACCGAACACTGCCGAAACCATCCCAATGTGGAGATTCTCGAAAACCACCTGGCTGTGGATCTGATCTCCAGCCGGCATCTGCGCTGGCAGGGCGAGAACTGCTGCCTGGGCGCCTACGTAATGGACGTGGCCACCAGCCAGATCAAGACCGTTGTCAGCGGACACACCATGCTGGCCACCGGCGGGGCGGGCAAGGTCTATCTGTATACCAGCAATCCCGACGTGGCCAGCGGCGACGGCGTGGCCATGGCCTACCGCGCCTTTGCCGAAATCGCCAACATGGAGTTTTTCCAGTTCCACCCCACCTGCCTTTTCCATCCCCACGCCAAGTCCTTCCTTATCAGCGAGGCCGTGCGCGGCGAAGGCGCCATCCTCAAAATCAAACGCAGAGGCCAGTATGCGCCCTTCATGGACGACTACCACGAGATGGGCAGCCTGGCCCCCCGCGACGTGGTCGCCCGCGCCATCGACAACGAACTCAAGCGCAGCGGTCAGGACTGCGTCTTTCTCGACATTCGCCACCACGGCGAAGACTTCCTGCGCAAGCGTTTCCCCAACATCTTCGCCAAATGCCTGGAGTTCGGCATCAACATGGCCCGGGATCTGATCCCCGTCGTCCCCGCCGCCCACTACTGCTGCGGCGGCGTGCGCACCGATGTCAACGGCTGCAGCACAGTCAAGAATCTCTACGCCATCGGCGAGGTCGGCTGCACCGGATTGCACGGCGCCAACCGCCTGGCCAGCAACAGCCTGCTGGAGGCCGTGGTCGTGGCCCACAATGCTGTGGAGCACAGCCGCAGCGCCGACACCAGACGTCCCTTTGCCGAAAGCGACATCCCCGACTGGTCCAGCGGCGACGCCGTCGACTCGGACGAACAGATTGTCATCGCCCACAACTGGGATGAAATCCGTCGCTTCATGTGGGACTACGTCGGCATTGTCCGCAGCAACAAGCGCCTGGAGCGCGCCAAAAGCCGCATCCGCATGATCCGCAAGGAGATCGAAAAGTACTACTGGGACTTTCTCCTGACACCGGACCTGATCGAGCTGCGCAATTTGGCCAGCGTGGCCGAAATGATCATCGACAGCGCCACCGCCCGGCATGAAAGCCGCGGCCTGCACTACAGCCTGGACTATCCCGTGAACAACGAGCCCCCGGGCAAGGATACCATTCTGCGGCGCCCCAGCCGCGCCGTCATCTGGAATGGGTAGATTTGGCCGCGTGCCTTCAGCACGCGAACCTTTGTTTCACATTTACCCGGACTGCGTCCCAGGCTAAAGTTGGGTTTGTGCCGTTGGCACAACAACGGACACGTGCCCAAGGCACGGGATTGGTCGATCTTGGCACAAGAGCCGTGCCGGAGGCACGGTGCCAACCATAGCCTGGGGCCGTGCCCAAGGCTACGCGTAAATCATATGACCCGCATGCCGAAGGTATGGGCCCAAAGGAATGATTGTGGACAAACAAACACTACCCACCCCCCTCCCCGATGTCTGCCTGAGCGTGGCCGCGGGCGGCCTAAGCCGGCGTTTTGGGGTACGCAACACGCTGCTCTGCCCGCTCGACGGCCTGCCGGTGTTCTGCCACTGCCTCAAGAGCCTCCTGCCCCTTCTGAACCCCGCCCACATCGTCCTGGTCGTCCCCCAAAACGACCAGCAACGGTTCCGCGACGAACTGGCCAAAGCCGGCCTTTCTGCCGACATCCGCGTCGTAGCCGGTGGTGGTACGCGGCAGCAGTCCGTCATCAGCGGCCTGCGTGTTCTGCCTGAATCCGTCACGATCGTCGCGGTTCAGGATGCGGCTCGCCCCTACACGTCCCCCGAGCTGCTAAAGGCCTGCGTGGACTCCGCCCGGCAGCGGGGGTCCGGCATTGCCGCCCGCGCCGTCACCGACACCATCAAAGTCGTCGATCCCGACGGCCGCATCCGGGCCACGCCCCCCCGCCACAGCCTGCGGGCGGCCGAAACCCCCCAGACCTTCCGACGCGACCTGCTCGAGCAAGGTTACGCGCAGGTCATCAAACAAGGTTTGGAGGTAACCGACGACGGGCAGGCGGTGGAACTCCTCCACGAAACGGTGTATGTAGTAGAACACGAGGACAACAACGCCAAAATCACGTTTGCGGAGGACTTGCCGGAATCCTAGTTTTAGATTCCGCAACCGCGATTAAACGCCAATAGACGCGAATGAAGGCAACTAAAGATTGCCTTAGCCTCAGTCCATTCGTGTTCAGTCGCGTGAATTCGCGGTTAACTGTCGCTCTAGGAGGGAATGCGGGATGAGGATCACCGCCAAAGCCAAGACGAAACTGGCCGCGCTGCTGCCTGGGGATTGCTGCGGCTTCCGCTTCGAAGGGGTGGTCGGCAGCTGCCGCGGAAGCACCCCGATCCTCAAACCCATCCGCACCCCTGAACCCGGCAGCGTTCTGGTCGAATGCGAGGGACTTGTCTTCTATTGCTTCCCTGAACAAGCCGACTGCCTGCAGGACGGCACCCTCGACTATGACCCCTCTATGTTCGGACGTGGACTTAACCTGACCTGGCCCCATAGGGAGAGCTGCCAATGTCAGCGGTAAAACGCCAAAAAAACATGGAAAAATTCCTGGCGTGCATGACGCCTTGTCTGCTAGGCAGCATCTATTTCTTTGGCTGGCGTGTCCTGGCCATGCTGATCTGGGTAAGCCTCTGGGGTTGTTTCACCGAATACGTCCTGGCTCGCAAACGCAAGGACCCGGTCACCGAGGCGGTCCTGGTCAGCTGCATCCTCTTTTCGCTGTCCCTTCCCCCAACCTTTCCATTCTGGATGGCCTCCGTCGGCATCGTGGTGGGCATCTCTTTCGGCAAAGAACTGTTCGGAGGTTTCGGACGCAACATCTTCAACCCGGCCATTGTCGGCCGCGCGTTCGTCTATGTGTGCTTCCCCATTGCCGCCACGGCCCGCTTCACGCCGGTCTGGAAAGGCGGCTGGGCTGGCTTCGCCCATTGGGGGCCAAGCCATCTTTACGATGGTGTGGCCGCCATCAGCGCCGCCACCCCCATGTGGGCGCGACGGGACTATGGCCACACCACCGCCCTGGGAGACCTTGTCCTGGGGCATATTGGCAAAACCTTCACCGGCGGAGACGGCATCGTCCGCGTCCTCGGAGCCGGGTCTGTCGGCGAAGTCTCCGCCGCTCTGATTCTGCTCAGCGGGGCGCTTTTACTCTGGACCAAGACCGCCAACTGGCGCCTGGTCGCCAGCAGCCTTGCAGGAGCCAGTCTGGCCACTCTGTTTTTCCGGCACGCGCTGGGGGCGACCGCCGTACCGCCCTTGCTTTGGTCCCTATCGTCCGGCGCCCTGCTCTACGCCTGCTTCTTCATGGTCACCGACCCGGTCAGCGCCCCCAACCACAAGCTGGCGCAGTACTGGTACGGGGCCATGATCGGTGCCTTGATCATCTTCTTCCGATGGAAAGCGGTCTTTGCCGGGGGGGTGGCCTTCGCCATTCTGCTGGGCAACACGACCGGACCTACCATTGAACTGCTATGCAAGGCCTATGAGCGCCGCCAAAAGGCGGCAAAGCAAGCAAACACATCCCAAACCACGACAAGCCCGACATGAGAAACAGCCATTTCTACACCATATTCTTCATGATGGCGCTGGCCGCGGTTTTCGGGGCCGCCGTAACCGTCCTGCAAAACACCTCCGCGGGTACCGTCGCCCGCAACGAGGCCCTGGCCCAGCAACGCGCCCTCGTCTCCGTCTTCGCCCTCGGCGACACTGAAACCCTCAGTCCCACCGACGTCGCCGCCAAAGTCCAAACCTGCATTGACGAAACCGAGCAGCGCCGCGACCCCCAGACCGGCTGGGCTTTCTCCCTCCTGAAAGCTTACGAAACCGACCAACGCCAGACCTTGAAAGGATACGGATTTCGCTTTCGGGGACTGGGTTTCTGGGCACCCATTCATGGCATCCTGGCAGTCTCCCCAGACCTGAAGCAAACCTTGGGGATCGTCATTCTCAAACAGACCGAGACCCCCGGGCTGGGCGGCCGCATCGCCGAACCTGTTTTCACCGACCAGTTCCGCCGGGGCATCGACATCACCCAACCGTCTGAAAACCGCCAGCGCATTTCCATTAGCGCCGCCCCGCCGCCGGCAGACTCACCTCAGGCGGCCCGACATGTGGAAGCCGTTACCGGCGCCACCCAGACCTGCATGGCCATGGAGCGTATACTCAACGACCATCTGGCCCGTTTCCAACGTGCAATGGAAGAGCGGGCTGAACCGGAGGAAAATAGATGAATGCGGATGGAAGCTAGCTCCGCCAGTCCCGCTGACGGGACGATCGAAGACCAGGCTTGCCCAAACCAGAGGGACAATGAACACGAACACTGAACCCCTGAAACCCGCAGACTCGCAAACCGATTACGAGCGCGCTCATGATTAAATAACCCGAAACCCGAACCACTGAAACCCGAAACCATGAAAACCCTGGCCCCCGGCATCACCTCGTTCCGCCTGAACCTCTGGCGCGACAACCCGGTCTTTCGTCAGGTTCTGGGCATCTGCTCGACCCTGGCGGTCACCAACCTACTGAAGAACACCCTCCTGATGTGCGCCGGACTCATTTTCACCACCGCCCTCAGCGAGTTCACCGTTTCGCTCCTGCGCGATCATACTCCCAAACAGGTACGCATGATGGTCCAAGTCCTGATCATCGCCTCCTACGTGATCGTGGTGGACATCGCCATCCGGGCCTACTTCCCCGCCATCCACTTGGTCATCGGCCCCTATGTGGGTCTGATCATCACCAACTGCATCATCATGGGCCGCTGCGAAGCCTTCGCCAGCAAAAACACCCCCCTGAACTCCCTGCTCGACGGTGTCGGCGCGGGTTTGGGCTACAGCATCGTGCTGCTGACCATCGCCTTTGTCCGCGAGCTTTTGGGATTCGGAACCCTATTCGGCATCCCCGTCGCCGGCCGCGCGCTTTGGTGGCACCAATGGACGATCATGGTCATGCCCCCCGGCGCCTTCTTCATGCTGGCCCTGGTTGCCTGGCTGGGGACCGCCACCTCGGCGAGAGCGGAGGAGAAGGAGAGGTGAAAAACTGTAGGACTGTGGGACTGTGGGACTGTGGGACTGTGGGACTGTGGGACTGTGGGACTGTGGGACTGTGAAAATGCTTAATATCGGGAGCAACAAATTCAAAGGGGGAAAATGAGGTGCGCAACTACAAAAAAATCGTGGCTTGGCAGCGGTCTCATGAGCTGACACTTGCCGTCTACAAGGTTACGAAAAGCTTCCCTATGGAAGAAAGGTTTGGCTTAACAAGCCAACTTAGACGGGCTGCCTACGGAACTCCCTCAAACATTGCCGAAGGCTCCGGGCGCAACACCAACAGGGATTATCTCCGTTTCCTCTACATCGCCTTAGCCTCCCTCAAAGAAACCGAGTACTTCTGTCTCCTGTCACACCAGCTGGAATATCTAAATGACGCGAACTACGCCAACCTCACCGACATGCTCAATGGCACGTTCGGAACCTTGCAAGGATTAATCAACGCAATCGATCGAGAGGTCGGCGTGCTAGGACGCTTCTCAGCCACGTTGCTTAGCGCTGTTTTCATCACATTGGTCAGGCACAGCCTTCTCCATGGAGGCACCCCATGACCTACAGACCCACAGTCCCACGGACCCACAGACCAACAGACCCACAGACCAACAGACCCACGGACCCACAGTCCCACGGACCATCCTGACAAAGGAATAAAACCCATGCCCGCAACCCCCGATCCGGCTTTCGCCAGCCAGCTGATGATCATCCTGCTGGCCGCGGCCTTTACCGACAACATTCTGCTGACCCGCTTCCTCGGCATGTGCTCGTTCCTGGCGGTTTCGCGCCAGATGAAGACTAGCCTCGGGTTGGGCGCGGCCGTAGTCTGCGTGACCACCTGCACAGCGGCAATCAACTATCTCGTCCACACCTACATCACCGTGCCCCTACGGATCGAATACCTCGAATACATCATCTTCATCGTGGTCATCGCCGCCTTCGTGCAGCTGGCCGAGATGCTCATCGAGCGTTTTTCACCCCCTCTCTACTTCGCCCTGGGCATCTTCCTGCCACTGATCACGGTTAACTGCGCCATTCTGGGTGTATCCCTGTTTATGCTGAACAAGGAGGGCTACGGATTCTGGCAATGCCTGACCTTCGGGGCCGGCAGCGGCGTGGGCTGGATGCTGGCCATCGTGCTGATGGCCGGAATCCGCCAAAAACTGAAAATGGACAAGATTCCGCCGGGCCTTCAGGGGGCCGGCATTACCCTGATCATCACCGGCATCATTGCCCTGGCCTTCATCGGCTTCAGCGGTATGATCAAGTTTTGATGGAACCGGAGTGTAAACCATGCAGACCTTCTTCACAGCAGTCGGGGCCCTTTCGGGC
>JBFJXC010000150.1:0-8194 GCA_041623325.1 Lentisphaeria bacterium
ATAACCTGACCCTGTTGCATCCTGCCTCCTGGAGGGCGAGACTCCGTCGAGCCGCTATCAATCATTTGGAAAACCAAAGCGACCCGTCCTCGGCGTTGTTGGAGATTGTCCGGGAAAAATCTTGAAGGACGAATGACGCGGATCGACTTGCAAAGGCGGACATAGGATGCAAAAGGGCCCGGCTACGGCTCGACGGAGTCTCGCCCTCCACCGCCCCTTGCCCGGGCCATGCGCCCTGCACAATCACCTTCAATCATCGGCCATCAACATTTTTCGCTGGGTGTTTTGTTTCATTAGCGAATGATTAGGGTCGATCAGCGGTTCGCCATGCCCACCTTCCCGGCCTTCGCGATTTTCCTGTGCAACTGGTGCCCCCTTCAGCTTTCACCCTCCCCCTTGCATCCGGCGGATGGTCGCCTATTGTGCAGGGTCAGGGGCTGGAGGTTTGATCGCTTTCTGTTGTTGCGCAGTTGGACATGTCAAGGGCTAGCATAAATGTCTAATTCGGACTACAAACCGCCCTACCAGATCACCCCGGCGATTCTGCGCTATATTGAGCAGATTGGCGAGGCGCTGGGCGGGATTCGCGCCGCAGGCCAGGATGCGGTCGTGCCGCAGCTGCGGCGAAAGAATCGCCTCCAGACCATTCAGGCGTCGCTGGCCATTGAGGGCAACACGCTCAATCTGGAACAGGTGACCGCCGTACTCTCCGGCAAACGGATTCTCGGACAGCCGCGCGAAATTCAGGAAGTGCAGAATGCCTTCAAGGCGTACGAGTCCATGGCTGAATGGTCGCCTTGCTCCTCTACGGACATGCTGACCGCGCATCGGTTGCTGATGCACGGGCTCGTGGACGAACTGGGCCGGTTCCGTTCCGGAAACGTGGGCATCCAGCGAGGCGGGGATATGGTCCACATTGCGCCCCCTGCGGCACGGGTTCCCGCGCTGGTTACAGACCTGCTCGACTGGCTGAAGACCACCGACGAGCATCCCCTCGTGGCCAGTTGCGTGTTTCATTATGAATTCGAGTTCATTCATCCCTTCCTGGACGGAAACGGTCGAATGGGCCGCCTCTGGCAGACCTTGATCTTGAGCCAATGGAAAAGCCTGTTTGCCATGCTGTCGGTCGAAAGCGTCATCCGCGACCGCCAGCAGGACTACTACGCCGCCCTCGGCCTGGCCGACAGCCGCGCGGACGCCACCGCCTTCGTCGAGTTCATGCTCGCCGCCATCCTGCAGGCCCTCGGCGAAGCGGCCCTGTTTACCGACCAAGTGGGCGATCAAGTGACCGACCAAGTCAGGCGGCTCCTGCGAGTGCTGGAAAGCGCCCCCTGCGGAGCTGCGGACATCATGAACAAGCTCGGGCTGTCGCATCGTCCCACCTTCCGCAAGAACTACCTACATCCCGCCCTGGCAGCCGACCTGATCGACATGACCCGCCCCGACGCGCCCCGCGCCCAGAACCAGAAATACCGTCTCACCCCGCACGGCAGGCGACTCAAGCGCCGATTGGCCGACGAAGGCACTTGATCGGTTGGTAAGTTGATCAGTTGACAGGGGAGTCATACTCCCATCAACCCATCAACCCATCAACCCAAGGTCTGGTTCCACCTCGCGAACATAACCTGACCCTGTTGCATCCTGCCTCCTGGAGGGCGAGACTCCGTCGAGCCGCTATCAATCATTTGGAAAACCAAAGCGACCCGTCCTCGGCGTTGTTGGAGATTGTCCGGGAAAAAATCTTGAAGGACGAATGACGCGGATCGACTTGCAAAGGCGGACATAGGATGCAAAAGGGCCCGGCTACGGCTCGACGGAGTCTCGCCCTCCAGCGCCGCTTGCTCGGGCGGTACGATCAGCGATCGATCAACGCGGGGGACGCTGGGGGCAAGCCTACGAATTAGACTTTTTCGATTGATGGTGCAGGGCTTGAGTCTAGCCATGGCTCGTGGCTTATCCGCTGCATATCGAGTCTCCGGAGGAGGCCATTGTCCGGGCTGGCAATGACACTGGGGCAATTGACCGCATTGCCGCCATTGCGGAGCGTTGCAGGGGCGCATCTTTGATCTGATTGACCAGGCCCTTCAGACATTTTGGGAATGAGGAATCGGGGAAGGTGCTATTTGATGGTTGCGATGGGGATCTGTGCGCGTTTCGCCACGCAGGTAGTTTCGGCGAAACACTAGTTCTTGCCGTGTCCGAAATATGGGGTTGGGCTAGGCACGTCTGCACAAGGACAACGCTGGCGAGGATTAATGTTTTCCTTGTGGACACCATTTTTGTTGGGGTTGTGGGGAAAGCGGTTTTGTTAATCTGGGGTCGCCAGCTTCGTTTTCCAGGCAACGCATTCAACGATTGTTCAGCCATCTCGAGCGTGTGGTGCCCCGTCAGCGCACAATCATCGATTCGATCCCAACCCGGAGCGACTGTTGACGTTTGCCACTTGTGGGGGGCAGCCCGGGGACGCCGGAATGGCGCGGTTCGACATTCAGCGTTCCGCATCCGACATTATGGTTGGATTGGGACATTGGGTCCATAGCAAAGAAGAAAGGAAACAACCATGAGATATCTGCTGGCCATTCTGCTGCCGCCCGTGGCGGTCCTGCTGTGCGGGAAGCCGCTCCAGGCGGTGCTGAATTTGGTGCTGACCCTCTTGTTCTGGATTCCCGGCATGATCCATGCGCTGATCGTGGTCCACAACCACCTGGCCGACCAACGGGCCGAGCGGATCGTGAAGGCGGTGAAAGGCCGGTGAGTGGTGAATGGTGGGCTACAGGGGGCGCTGGAGGGCGAAAGTCCCTTGAGCCGCGTCTTTGGCGCGTCTAAACCGCCGACCATGGCACATTTTTTTTTACCCGGTTTTGAGGCTGGACGCATCGCAACCGCATCCGGACGGTCAATGAAGCGGCTCGACGGAGTTTCGCCATTCAGCGCCTGTTGCCCGGCCCGTGTAGTCCGGTTTTACGGGCAATATCCTAGCCTACTCGTCAGCTTTTTTGCCGAACAACTGACGGAATTCGTCCTAAATACCTTCAGTCCACTTCAGGTGCAGTCCCCACCAGAGAAGGTCTCGTGAACGGTTCTCGCGCATCGCGTAGGGAATATGCTTCCAGCTGAATGAACCCCCGCAACCGGGACTACGCGGATATCCCCTTCGATTCCGATTGCTTAGGTCCGGCTCCAGCTCGTCCTCGCGCCCCTTAATCGTCGTGCTCTTTTCCTGGGCGGGGCACGATCACGGAGCACGACTGCGGGACACGATCACGGGACACGACTGTCAAGTTTGCCGTCCCACTCTTACTCGTACTCATGCTTCCTACTCCCGCAACCGCAGTCGGTCGGGGGAGTACGAAAGGGAGCAGGAACAAGCAAAATCGGGGAGTCTAAACAGGGGAGATGGTGGAGCTGAGGGGATTCGAACCCCTGGCCTGTACGTTGCGAACGTACCGCTCTAGCCAACTGAGCTACAGCCCCATCGGTGGGAACGGGCCTAATTTACAGGAGGGGCGGCGGTTTTCAAGGAGGAATGTGGAATGTAGGGGGTGGAATGTGGGATGTGGAACGCCGAACGCCGAACGCGAAACTGACGGCATGCAACGGACGACTGGCAACGGACCTATTTGACGGCGACGGCCTCGATGTACTGGGTGCGGCCGAAGAGCTGGGCGTTGGGGTTGTTGGCCTGGGCGAGCCGGCCGCGGAAGTCGGCGATGGCCTCGAAACCGTGTTTCTGCATCCAGGTCTGGAGGAAGTCGGTGAGGACGGCGATGTGGGCGAGGCCGTTCTTGACAAGGGCGGTCTGCAGTTGCACGGCTTTGGCGCCGACCAGGAGGGCGCGCACCACGTCCGTGCCGCTGTGGACCCCGGTGGCGGCGGCGAAGTCGGCGGCGGCGCGGTCGGCCAGGACGGAGATCCAGCGCAGGGAGGTGCTCAGCTCCTTGGGTGAGCTGTAGCGGTCCTCGGGATGGAGTTTGACCTGCATGGTCTCGATGTCCACTGAGGGATGATAGAGGCGGTTGAAGAGCACGAAGCCGTCGGCGCCGGCCCGGTGAAGCTTGGCGACCATCTGGGGCAGGCAGCTGAAGTAGGGAGCCAGTTTGATGGCGATGGGGATGGAGACCGTCTGGCGGGTCTGGCGCACAATCTTGACGTAGCGGTTCTCGATCTCGCTGCTGTCGGCGTCGAGCTCGTGGGGCATGATGGCGATGTTCAGCTCGAGGGCGTCGGCCCCGGCGGCGGCGACTTCGGCGGCGAAGTCCTGCCACCACTCGGAGGAGATGCAGTTGATGCTGACAATGACCGGGATGCCGGTGGCCGCCTTGCATTCCTGGATCATCTTCAGGTAGTCTCGGGTGCCGTAGCGCATGCCGATCTGGGCGTCCATGTAGGCGGAGACTTCCGCATGCCAGGTTTCCTCCTTGGCCAGAGCCTGGGCCAGGTCGCTGGTGGAGGAGCGAATCTGCTCTTCGAAAAGCGATTTGAGGACGACAGCTCCGGCGCCGGCCTCGGCGCACTTGCCCACTTGCTGGGTGTTGCGGGTCATGGGGCCGGCGGAGACCACGATGGGGTTGGCCAGGTTAAGTCCGAGGTAGGTGGTGGACAGGTTCATGTAAGCCTCCCGGTTGTTGTCAGTGGTCCGTTGCTTCAGAAGTATAGGTTGGAAATTGGAAATTGGAAATTGGAAATTTTGGGTTTGGAAGGTCGGAAGACAAGGCCTTGTCCGTAATCACACGGGTGCTTTTGGGAAAAGCGCAGCTCCAGGGCCTAGGAAGCGGCAGGATATACGAAACGGACAGAACGGACCAGTCCCCACGGTCCCACGGACCTATGGACTCACAGGCCCACCGACCCGCAGCCCCTGAGTCCCTACCGCTTCTTCTTGTTTTTCTTGCGCTTGGCTTTCTGGTTGCGGGGGCCGCGTCCGGGGCCGGCGCCGAAACCGCCGCCGAGGCCGGGCGCCATGCCGGCACCCATGCCGCCGCCCAGCATGCCCTCCAAATCCCCCATGTCGGGCATGCCCCCGCCCAGGCCGGGAAGCTTGGGCATTTTGCCCACCTGGCGGTTGAGCTTGCTCATCATTTTGCGCATCATCTCGAACTGCTTGAGCAGTTGGCTGAGTTCGGTGACCTCCACGCCGCTGCCCCGGGCGATGCGCCGGCGGCGGGACAGGTCGATTAGGGCCGGGTTCCGGCGCTCTTCGGCGGTCATGGCGCAGATCATGCCCTCGATGCGGTTGAACTGGCGCTCGTCGATGTTGGCCTGGTCCTTGAGCTTGCCCATGCCGGGCAGCATGTCGAGCATAGACATGAAGCCGCCCATTTTGCGGATGCTGCGCAGCTGGGAGAGAAAATCCTCGAGGTCGAACTTGTTCTTGCGCAGTTTTTCCTCGAGGCGGGCGGCCTCTTCCTCCTGGATGTGGGAGGCGGCGCGCTCGACCAGACCGACGATGTCGCCCATGCCCAGGATGCGCCCGGCCATGCGCTCGGGGTGGAAGGGCTCCAGATCCTGAAGTTTTTCGCCGGTACCGACGAATTTGATGGGTTGTCCGGTGACCTGGCGCATGGAGAGGGCGGCACCGCCGCGGGCGTCGCCGTCGAGTTTGGTCAGGATGATGCCGCTGATGCCCAGGGCCTGGTCGAAGTGCTCGGCCACGGAGACGGCCTCCTGGCCGAGGGCGGCGTCGGCGACCAGGAGGATCTCCCGGGGGTCGACCCGGCGTTTGATGTCGATGAGTTCTTGGACCAGGCCGGTGTCGATCTGGAGGCGTCCGGCGGTGTCGATCACGACGACGTCGCAGTCGTGGCGGGCGGCGTGGGCCTTGGCGTCGGCGGCGATGCGGGCCACGTCCTTGCAGGTTTCGTCCAGATGCACGGGGATGTTGAGCTGCTGACCGAGCAGGCGCAGCTGCTCGATGGCGGCTGGCCGGTAGAGGTCGCCCGCGGCCAAGAGGGGTTTGCGCCCCAGTTTGTCGCGCAGGTGCTGGGCCAGCTTGGCCGCGGTGGTGGTCTTACCGCCGCCGTGGAGGCCGACGAGCATGATCACCGCCGGTTTGCCGGCCAGTTCCAGGGGCACGTTGGCTTGGCCCAGGAGCGAGACCAAGTGGTCGTGGACCACTTTGATGGCCTGCTGGCCGGGGCTGACGCTGCGCAGGACCTTTTCGCCCAGACACTCGGTCTGGACGCGCTTGATGAAGTCTTTGACCACCGGGTAGCTGACGTCCGCCTCCAGCAGGGCCCGGCGTACCTCGCGCATGGCGTCGCCGATGTTGGCCTCGGTCAGCTTGCCGCGTCCGGAGAGAGTCTTGAAAGTGTCCTGGAGTCGTTCTGTAAGCCGTTCAAACATGGTTTCCGTACTGCTGTTTCAAGGTGGTGGTTGGGGGCGCTGGGTGCTAGGGGAGGATTTCGGCGCCGTCGCCGGAGTGGCAGATCATGACCTGGGGATCCTGGCCCGTGCGGGTTTTGAAGGCCGTGCCCAGGCGGTTGGCGTATTCCTCGGCCAAGTCGCCCTGGACAAGGTGCACGGAAATGCCGCCGAAACCGCCGCCGCTGAGGCGGGCTCCCAGGCAGCCCGGCAGGCTCTGGCCCAGCGCGACCAGGATGTCCAGCTCGTCGCAGCTGTTCTCGAAGTTGAGGCGGGAACTGTCGTGGGAGAGTAGCAGGCGGTTACCGAAGGCGGTCAGGTCGTTGTTCTCCAGGTCGCGCACGCCGGCCAGTACGCGTTCGTTCTCGCCGACCACGTGCATGGCGCGGCGGTAGGTGACGATGTCCATCTGGTCCTTGCAGGCCTGGAGTTGCTCGGTGCTGACATCGCGCAGGGCGGTGATGCCTTCGTAGCGGGTTTGCAGGAAGTCGACGGCCTGTTCGCAGCGCTGGCGGCGCTCGTTGTAGGCTCCGGTCAGGTTGTGCTTGACCATGCTGTTGGCCACCACCAGGGCGGTGCCGTTGGGAACGGGAACGGTGTCCACCTCCAGAGAACGGAAATCGGAGAAGACCAGCTGGCCCGCCTTGCCCCGCAGAGAGCTGAACTGGTCCATCAGGCCGGTGTTGGCGCCCACGTAGTTGTTTTCGCAATCCTGCCCGGCCTTGGCGCATTCGGCCCAGGGCAGGGTGGTTCCGGCCATTTTCAGCAGGGCGGTGATCACGGCCATTTCCAGGGCGGCCGAGCTGCTCATGCCGGCGGACTGGGGGATGGTGCTGGTCAGGACCGCATCGAAGGCGGGCACGGCGATGCCGCGCTTGGCCAGGGCCACTACGCAGCCCTTGATGTAGTTGGCCCAGTCGCCGGCGGTTTTCTCCTGGAGATTGTCCAGATCGAAGGTGCGGTCCTCGTTCCAGACCAGGTCGTGGACGCGGCATTGCTTGCCGGCCCGGGGAGCGGCGGCGAAATACATGGAGCGGTCGACGGCCACGCTGAGGACGACACCCTCGTTGTAGTCGGTGTGGTTGCCCAGGATTTCCAGGCGTCCGGGGGCGCGGGTGGCCACGGCGGCGGTTGTGCCGTAGATCGTGTGGAAACCGTCGGCCAGTTGCTGGTGGAGTTGATTGCTCATAAAATTACACTGTTCGGTCTGGGTTGGGGTTGTCCGCAGGCGTTTGCCGCCGGGCAAAAAAGCAGGCTTAATGTACCGCGTCGGCCCGGGATTTCACGCCGGGGCGATGGGTGGTGAGTTGTGAGTTGTGAATGGTGGGGGTGGGTTGGTTTTGGAGGTCGGACGGGTCCGACCCGGGGACCTACAGCCTTCTCCCACTAATCACGAACCCGCACTGGTGGCGGGCCGGCGGGCAAGCTGGCGCTCGATGGCGGCCTGGATCATCTCGGGCCTGATTGGTTTGGTGACGTAGTCGTCCATGCCCCCTTCCAGGCAGCGTTCCTGGTCGCCCTGCATGGCGTGGGCGGTCATGGCCACGATGGGGACCTGGTGGTCGAGCACGTTGGAGGAGGGGTCTCGGATGACGGCGGTGGCCTCGAGGCCGTCCATTTCGGGCATTTGGATATCCATGAGGACCAGATCGTAGGCGTTGGAGGCCAGGTTGGCGATGGCCTCCCTGCCGTTGCTGGCCAGGTCGGCTTGATGACCCAATCGGTGGAGAATGCCCTAGGCGACTTTCTGGTTGATGCGGTTGTCCTCGACCAGGAGGATTCGCATGTGGGGGCAGGGTTTCTCCGGAGAGGGGGCAGGGGCGGTTTCGGGGGC
>JBFJXC010000151.1:0-8181 GCA_041623325.1 Lentisphaeria bacterium
CTGCCGTCGAATCGCCATGAATTTCTGCGCATTCTGGGCCTGCTGGCCAGCATCATGACGTTGCTCTCGACCGGGGTCTGGTTGCTGCTGCGGGTGGCGGGGGAGCGTCTTCCGGCCAGGTTTGAAACGGCCAGAACCCGGGCACCGGTGGTCATCGCCATGTCGGCCTTCCTCACCGTCGCCACGGCCGGGGCCCTTTTGGGTTTGCAGGATATGGAGGAGCGGGCGCGGCGGGATATAGGGGACATGCTGCAGGTGGAGGTGGAAACCACCCGCGAGATTCTGAAAATGTGGGTGGAAAGCGAGAAAAAGCAGATCGCTCACCTGGCCAAGGATCCGGAATTGCTTTCTCTGGTCACGCGCTTGCTGGCCGTGCCCCGGCAGCCGGAGGCTCTGCTGGGCAGCGGCGCTTTGGCCGACATGCGTGATTACTTCCGGACCAGAGTTTCCAATCCGGATAGCATGGGGTTCTTCGTGATCGCACCCGACTACATGAGCGTGGGTTCGCGGCGCGATGCCAATGTCGGCCTGAAAAATCTCATTGCCGAGCAGCGCCCCAAGCTGTTGAAACGGGCCTTCGCGGGAGAGACCGTGCTGGTATTGCCCATCCGCTCGGACGTGCCTCTTCCCGATGCCTCCGGTCGCATCCAGGAAAGCCCGGCGACCATGTTCGTGGCCGCTCCTGTCCTGGACGAAAACGGCATCGTGATCGCGGTCATCACCCTGCGCAGCGATCCCGGTCGCGAATTCTCGCCACTGTGCCAGACCGGACGATTCGGAAGGTCGGGCAAAACCTATGCGTTCGACTCCTCCGCTGTCATGCTGTCCACCCTCAGTGACGAGTCCGGGCTTGCTCAGACCAGCCTCAAGGGCAAGAAGCCGCAGGGGTCTCAGGATATCCGCATTTGCGACCCGGGCGGCAATTTGCTGGCAGGCTATCAGCCCTTTCAATCGCGCTCCCGGCAGCCGTTGACGTATATGGCCGCCGAGGCCACGCTCGGGCGGCCGGGCGTGAACGTGCAAGGCTACCGCGACTATCGGGGGGAGCAAGTCATGGGGGCCTGGGTTTGGGATCCGGACCTGGGCATGGGCCTGGCCGCCGAAATCGACGAGGCCGACGCCCTGGCTGGATACCGCCGGGACCGGCTGATGCTCTTGGCGCTTCTCGGGGCCACCGTGGTGCTGGCCTTTTTGCTCACCAGCTTTGCCATCTGGAGCGACGGGCGCTCGACCCGGGCCCTGCGCCAGGCGCGCGACGACTGGGAGCGCCTGGCCGAACTGCGCACGGCCGAGCTGCGCAAGCTCTCCAGTGCCGTCGAGCAGAGTCCGGTGACGGTGGTCATTACGGATACCAAGGGCGATATCGAGTATATCAATCCGTATTTTACGGAAATGACCGGGTACACGGCCCAAGAGGCCATTGGCCAGAATACCCGGATATTGAAGGCCGATGGGGAGCATCCCGCCGAATTCTATGGCAACCTCTGGAAAACCATCAAGGCCGGGGGGCAATGGCGCGGCGAGTTCCGCAACCGACGCAAGGATGGCAGCCTGTTCTGGGAGGCCGCCTCCATTTCCCCTGTACGCAACGATGAGGGCAAGGTGACGCATTATGTGGCCATCAAGGAGGACATCACCCTGCGCAAGCAACTGGAGCAGGAACTGCGCGAGGCCAAGGAGCAGGCCGAGGCGGCCACCCGGGCCAAGAGCGACTTTCTGGCCAATATGAGCCACGAGATCCGCACCCCCATGAACGGGATCATCGGCATGACCCATCTGGCCTTGCAGACCCAATTGACGCCCAGGCAAACAGACTACTTGCAGAAGGTCAGCTCCTCGGCCAACGCCCTGCTGGGACTGCTCAACGACATCCTGGACTTCTCCAAGATCGAGGCCGGCAAGCTCGACATGGAATTGGTCGACTTCAATCTCGACGAGGTGCTGGCCAACGCGGCCAATCTGGTTGCGGTCAAAGCCCAGGAGAAGGGCGTCGGGCTTCTTCTCAACCGCCTGCCCAGCGTACCGTGCAACCTGAACGGCGATCCGCTACGGCTTGGACAGATCCTGACAAACTTGGCCAACAACGCGATCAAATTCACCGACCAGGGCCAGATTGTCGTTTCGGTCGACATTCAGGAGCGCCTGGCCGAGGGCCTGCTCCTCAAATTCGCGGTGCGCGACAGTGGAATCGGCATGACGCCGGAGCAGACCCGGAAACTTTTCCAGACCTTCAGCCAGGCCGATAGCTCCACCACCCGCAAGTATGGCGGTACAGGCCTTGGCCTGTCCATCAGCAAGCGTTTGGCCGAATTGATGAACGGGGAGATCTGGGTGGAGAGCGAGCCTGGCCGGGGCAGCACGTTCTTTTTTACAGCGCAATTTGGCCTGGCTCCAGAAGCGGCGGGCGAAGCATTGAGGCCGCCGGCCGATCTGCATGACCTGCGGGTGCTGCTGGTGGATGGCCATGCCACCTCGCGGGAAATCCTTGAGGGGATGCTGGGGAGCATGGGGTTCCACACGACCTCCGCCGCCGGCGGGAAGGAGGCGCTGGCGGCCTTTGAACGGCAGGCCACTGGATTCGAGCCCTTCGGGCTGGTTATGCTCGACCGGCAGACCTCGGATCTTGACGCTGTGCGGCTGGTTGAACGTCTGGCCGCGGACAGGCTCAGCGGCCGCGCACCCAAACTGGTCATGCTGACGACCGAAGGGGCCGAGACCATCCCCACGTCCAGCGGCGTGTTTGCCCCGGACGTGGTTGTGGGCAAACCGGTGACGCAGTCAGCTTTGCTGGACGCCATGATGCAGGCATTCCGCAAGGAAGGCGAACCGATGGCCACCGGGCCAGATCGGTCGGCGGCTGCTGGGCTGGAGGCGATCCGGGGGGCCAGCATTCTATTGGTGGAGGACACGGAAATCAACCAGCAGGTGGCCAGGGAAATCCTGGAGCAGGGCGGGCTTCGGGTCACTCTGGCTACCAACGGGCAGGAGGCTGTGGAGGCGGTTGCCAGAGCCAGCTACGATGCCGTGCTCATGGACGTGCAGATGCCCGTGATGGACGGCTACCAGGCGACGGACCGTATCCGCCAACGGGAGAAAACGGGCCAACACCGCGTGCCCATCATCGCCATGACCGCCCATGCCATGGCCGGGGATGCGGAAAAGTCGCGTGCGGCCGGCATGGACGACCATGTGACCAAACCGATTGATCCGGATCAGCTTTTTGCCGCGCTAGCCAAATGGATTAAGCCTCGCCGTGGCGGTGCAGTTGACCACCCGGTTCCGGTCGGAGGGGCGTCGGGCCGGCCGGCGGGGGCATCTGCCGCCATTCCGGCCGACGGGCTTCTGCCGGCCCACCTGCCTGGCCTGAATCTGGCCGATGGTCTGCGGTACCTCGGGGGCAACCGCAAGCTGTACGTCAAGATGCTATGCAAATTCCGAACGGATTATGCGGATGTCTGCAGCCAGATCCGGGGGCTCCTTGCCGAAAACAGAAACGAAGAGGCCGGGCGACTGGCCCACACGCTCAAAGGAATAGCCGGCAGCCTGGGCGCGGGCGATCTCCAGGCCTCCGCCGCCGCCTTGGAAGCGGCTATCAAGCATCACGGACCGCAAAGTTGGCAGGCACCCCTTCTATCCTTCGCCACCAGGCTCGATACCGTCGTCCAAGGATTGGCCGGACTTGAAAGCGGTCAGCGGCCCTCGGGGGAAAGGCCCCAGGCCGCTCCGGTCAGCGAGGATCTGCTTGAATCGCTCAGCGCCCTCCAGTCCCATCTGAAGGCTCGCAAACCCGTGCTGAGCAAAGCGGCGATCGAGGAGCTTTCCGCCCTGGCCATGCCGGGTGAGCTGGGCGCAGGCATCGCCGACATCGATCAGCTTGTGGCCCGGTACAAGTTCACAGAAGCCGAAAAAGTGCTGGACAACCTTCTGGTGCGGCTGGTTTGAGGGTTGGAACTGCGTGGACGGAACGGGAGTTGCGGTAAAGTCAAACGTCATGGGTTTGATGCTTCTCCGCTTTGCGCATTTGCGTCACTTTAAGGCGTTTCAGCAGTTCTGAGCGCGGATAAAGCACGCCCCAGGGTTGCTCCGCGCATTTCGTGCCTGCGGTGAAGCCGCCTTGGAGTGCTCAAGCCTGCTTGAGCTTTCCAAAGGCGGGGGATCGGTGTCGCGCCCCATGAACCTGGGCCTGTGAATCAGACCGGCTCGTCCTGGAGGTCGGGGTAGAGCTTCCGGGTGCAGCTGGGGCAGATGCTATGGGTGAATTGCATTTCCGAGTGATCACTGATGTACTCCTCCACCTGCCGCCAATAACCTTGGTCGTCGCGGATCTGTTTGCAGGAGGAGCAGATGGGCAGAAAATTCTGCAGCAGCCTGACCTGTCTGACGGATGCTTCCAGCTGGTCGGAGACTTTGGCTTTAGCGGCCTGGCTCTCGACCAGCTTACGGAACAGAGTCCGGTAGGGCATCGCCAGGGTAGCCACGATCACGGCCCGATAAATCAGATAAAACGAGGCGATTTTAAACAAGTGGCCCACCAGGTTCGAGAGGCCGTAGACGCTCACATAGTACATGAAGGCCGTTTCGCTGATCATGGTCGCCACCAACGAGGTTAGCATCATTTGGAAGGTGAAACCCTCCAGGCAGGTGCGCTTTCGGTGAAGGCTCGCGGCGGCAACCCCAAGCATCAGGATGATGAACAGTTCGCTGGCTTTCTTGAATGGCGTAAGGCCGATGCCCTCCACAAAGCAGTCCGGGAAAAGCGGCCAGACAAAAAGCGAGGCCAAAAACAAGGTGCACAGCCCCGAATAGGCCAGAAAGGTGGCCCTGATGTTCAAGCGTCGGGTAAAGAAGACCGGGGAAATGGCCAGTGAAACGCTTTCAACAAGCCTGGCGCCAATCCAAAGCTGGGTTGGCAGATTGGCTCCGGACTGGCCAAACAGATTCATGCCTTTGTACGCCAGGGCATGGGTGAAGTCGAGCATGGCCACAAAGAGGTAGGCAATTCCCAGGAACAGCAGGTACTTGTTGTCGGAAATTTCCCGGGTGTTCCAGGCCACGACAAAGATCGCCCCGGCGATCACGACCGCGAACAGTTCGGCCATGGTGTGGAACAGCAAGTAGTTCATGAAACTGCTTGCCACCAGTCCGGCCAGTATCAGCACTCCAGCCAGGCAGGCCAAATAGTTGGCAGACCAAAAATTTGCCACAGCGGACCGGTTCACGATTCTCATTTCGTCTGGCTCTGTTTGATAGACATGCGGCGGTCCGACTGGAACAAGGTGTCTGGAATCGGTTGCCATTCCATGGCCGCAGGGGCCGTATGGAAGACGACAGGGTCGGAAGCCGACATTGGGGAAACGTGACGCTGTCCCGGGGGCGACTGCCCCGACAGCAACCTAGCCATAAGCTAATCGTGCAGCGGCAAAAAACCAGACGGGTGCCCCGGGTGATGTGCATTCTCCAGCCCTGTGCAAACCGCTCATCACGGATTACCTTTCCAACTTTTAATACTGACCGCAAGATTAGGAAGCCGCATCTCATGAAACTGGCATTCGTCGGCGCGGGCAAGATGGCCACCGCCATCGCCGCAGGACTTATCGACAATCACGTCTGGTCTGGGCAGGACATTCTGGCCTCCGACATTAACGAAACGGCCCGGGAGGCTTTTGAAAAGGCCACTGGCGTGGTTTGCGCGGCCAGCACAGAGCGGATCATGCCGGAGGCGGACATCGTGCTGTTGGCGGTCAAACCCCAGGTGGCGGCCGAGGTGGTGGCGGCCATCGCTCCGGCCTGCGCCGGCAAACTAGTCGTGTCCATTGCGGCCGGGCTGAAGCTGGAGACGCTGGCCGGCTGGTTCGGGACCAGGCGCGTGGTGCGGGTCATGCCCAACACCCCGGCCATGGTGGGCAAGGGCGCGGCCGTCTTCGCCTGCGGAGACGGCGTGTCCGAGACCGACCGCGATCAGGTCAGCAAGATTTTCGGCGCGGTGGGGATCGTCTACGAGATGGGCGAAGACAAGATCGATGCGGTCACGGCTCTGAGTGGCAGTGGTCCGGCCTACGTTTTCGAGACGATCCAGGCCTTGGTCGAGGCCGCCGTGGCCATTGGCCTGCCTGCCGAGGTCTCTCTGGAACTGGCGGCGCAGACCGTGGCCGGGGCCGCCGAGATGGTCCAGCGCAAACTCGGAACCCCCGACGACCTGCGCGTGGCCGTGACCTCGCCCGGCGGCACCACGGCGGCCGGACTGGCCGTGATGGCCGGGGCCGACTACAGAGGACTGTTTAAAAACGTTCTAACCGCCGCCCGCGACCGCTCGGTTGAGCTGGGCAATAGCTGAGCGGATCACCCGTCGGGCCCGTCCGACTTGTCCGATGCCCGAAATCTGAAACCTCAACTACTGAAATCTTCGATTACGATTGCGATTACGAGCGCGATTACGATTTGACTCCTGAAACCTAAAGAAGCGCCCACCATGATCAACACGCTTGCCATTTCCGGCGGTGACGCCTTGTTGAAAGAGTGCAAACCTCTTCAGTGGCCCCCCCGTTATGCCAGTACCGAAACGGATCTGATCGAGCTTTACCGGCACGGGTTCTGGTCGTTCAATGGACCGCGCGAGCAAGCCTTCGCCAAAGGTTTCGGGGCCTATCACCGGGCTCGGCACTGTACGGTCATGATGAACGGAACCGTCACTCTCGAGGCGGCCCTGGCCGCGCTCGGAGTTGGCCCCGGCCACGAGGTGATCGTGCCGGCGGTCACCTGGGTGGCCACGGCGGCCAGTGCGGCCTACCTGGGTGCCCTGCCGGTGTTCGTGGATGTCGATCCCGAAACTCTCTGCATGGACCCCGACCAGGTGGAGGCCGCGATCACGCCCCGGACCAGGGCGATCGTTCCGGTTCATCTGTACGGATCCATGGCCGACATGGACCGGATCATGGATATCGCCCGCCGGCACAGCTTGGCCGTAGTGGAGGACTGCGCCCACGCCGCCGGCGGCTTCTGGGGAGACGCGGGCATCGGCACTCTGGGCGACGCCGGCTCCTTCAGTTTCCAGGAGAGCAAGACGATGTCGGCGGGGGAGGGCGGGGCTTTGTTGACGGCCCGCGACGAATTGGCCGACCTCTTCTACAAGTACAAGCACATCGGTTATCCGGCAGGTGAGAGACCCGTCCTGACCCCCGGCCAATCCTACGCCCCCGAGGGCTTCCTTTGCCACAACTACCGCAGTACCGAGTTCCAGGCCGTGATTCTGCAGAAGCAGTTGGAAATGCTCGGGCAGATGACCCAGGCCCGCGCCCAGGCCGCCGATTTTCTGCGCCGCGAGCTGAGCGCCATTCCAGGCGTCCGCATTCAGAAGGTGGGTCGGCGAGCCAATCCGCAGAGCTACTACATGTTCGTGCTCATGATTCACCCCGAGGCGTTTGCCGGGGCCAGCGGCTCGGCCGTGCTGAGCGCCCTGGCCGCCGAGGGGCTGCCCATGAAACCCAATTACGGCACGGTCTACCGCCACCCCCTGTGGAATCTGCGGCCCGACCAGTACCGAATCCATGCCACCGGCCGCGACGCCCTCGGCCCCTGCTGCCTGGCCGCCGAACAGGCAGTTCAAATCAGCCTGCCCCTTCAGCATCACTGGCTCCTGCAGCCGCGAGCGGTTCTTGAGCGCACGGTCGAGGCCGTGGCCAAGGTTCAGCGCCTAGCCGGGCAGATGGTCGGGCCCTAAAGGGAGTGGTTTGAAGATATTCTTTGTTCTGGGCCCCTTAGCACTCTTGTGACATCGGCCCATGACCATGCTCGAAAGGAAGATTCTATGAATGACGGCGAGGTGAAACTGAACTGGACAGATGCCCGGGATATCGGGGTGGAAGGTCAGGGGTGGACCGATACGGTCTGGCCCTATGACCGCCTGCCGGCGAAGGCGGAGGCCATGGTGCCGGAACCGGTCTGGAACCTCAGCCGCAGCGCCACTGGGATGTGTGTCCACTTCCGCACCGATGCGCCGGAGATCCATGCACGTTGGCGGCTCAGAGAAGATCAACTTGGGGAGGCCAATTTTTCGGTGGCTGGTTTCAGCGGACTGGACCTGTATGGAGATGATGGGGGCACATGGCGCTGGGTGGCCGCCACACCGAATCTCACAGGAAAGGATCCCGAGGTCCGGATTGTCGACGGACTGGATGGCCAGGA
>JBFJXC010000152.1:0-8165 GCA_041623325.1 Lentisphaeria bacterium
GCGGTGAGCGGTGAGCGGTGAATGGTGGGACGGTGGGTCTGTGGGTCGGTGGGTCTGAGGGACTGTGGGACAGTGGGACTGGGGGACTTGGGGACGGGGGGACGGGGGGTCGGTGGCAGGTGGCAGGTGGCAGGTTTGTCCGGGTGCCGTGTCCATGGTCCCATGGTCCATGGTCCGTTGTTCGTCGTCCGTTGTCCGTTGCTGTCCACTGTCCTTCGGTCCTCGCCAAAGCTCCGCCGGACAAGCCGACTTCTCACTTTCCGCATTCCACATCCCACCTCCCCCGTTCCACCCCCTCTTAGCGCTCTTTGCGGCCTTCCTGTGAACATTCCGACGGCGGAGTCCGAGCGAGGGAGAGATGGCCAGGCTCAGCGCGAAGGGGGCGAGCATGGCGCAGAAGGAAGCGAAGTGGTTGCGGTTGATGAAGGGCCCGACGCCAACGTCGTAGGGAACAGGGAAGACCCACCAGACGTTTTGGCCGACGGGCACAAGGAATTTGCCGATCATGCCAAGGGCCGCCACAAGCGTTCCCAACAGAACCAGGGCGATGACGAAGCGGCGGCGGTTGCGCTGTCCCATGCCGGCGGAGACCCAAAACATGGACCAGGCTCCGGAAAAGAGAATGAGATGGCGCAGGGTGCCGACGGCGTTGAGGGACAGGCGCGGCACCACCGGGATGGGCTCGCGGCCGAGAATCGGGCCAAGGATGGCCAGATGCCCCGACGCGGCGAAGAAGTAGGAGACGCGATCCAACCCCAGTGCCCAAGAGGGCAAGGGCATGAGGGTCAGCAGGATGAAACCGACATAACCCAACCCGAGCCACCAGAGCCGCCGGGGCCAGCGTCCTTCCGGGCGTGGGGAAGCGAGCTGTGCCAGGACCGCGGCGGAGGCGCAGGCGACCAGCACCTGGGGTTCGCGACCGGCCAAGAGGACGGTCAGGACTAGGATGATGATGAAGGAGACGAGGGGCATTTTAGAGATTATTTTTAGCGGTGAGCGGTGAGCGGTGAGCGGTGAATTGTAAGCGGTAAGCTGTGAGCGGTGAATTGTAAGCGGTAAGTGGTGAGCTGTGAATTGTAAGCGGTAAGTGGTGAGTGGTAAGCGGTGAGCGGTGAGCGGTAGGCGGTAAGCGGTGAGCGGTAGGCGGTGAGCGGTGAACAGGCACAGCTCACAACTTACTGCTCAACTCTTCACCCAGTGTTTGCACCACGAATCCGGACTATCCATCATTTTGTTCAACATGCCACAAATATGCTCGCATTGAAAAACGAGTTCATTCCTTATTTCGTCCGTGATGTATTCGCATTCGAAAGCTGTTTCAATCCAATGAATGGTTTCTTCTGATTCTCCATCCGAGTCAGAAAGCTTGCTGACAAAATGTGCCGGATAGCGCCTCTTCCCCCATGCCTCGCAGATATTGGCGCCAACAGATCGCGACGAACGCCTGACTTGATCCGTTAACGAGTATGTCTCCTCCTTTGGAAATGATTTTGTCACCCTGAATATCTGTTGCTGTACATCAAAGGCTGCCTTGTACACCTCTAAGTCTCTCACCCGCTTTGCGAACATGCCTTTCCCCCTTTTTTGAACTGTGAGCAGTGAATTGTGAGCGGTGAACGGTGAGCGGTGAACGGTGAACGGTGAGCGGTAAGCGGTGAACGGTGAGCGGTAAGCGGTGAACGGTGAGCGGTAAACTGTGAGCGGTGAGCGGTGAATGGTTAACGGTGAGCGGTAAACGGTTAACTGTGAGCGGTGAACGGTGAACGGTAAACAGGCACAACTCACAACTCACAACTCACTGCTCACTGCTCACAGCTCACAACTCACAGCTCACTGCTCACAGCTCACAACTCACAACTCACAACTCACAGCTCACAACTCACAACTCACAGCTCACAACTCACAGCTCACAACTCACAGCTCACAACTTACAACTCACTGCTCACAGCTCACAGCAAACTACCCCCCGTAGGTGTACTGGCGGTTGTAGCTGCCGTAGTAGGCGTAGTATTGGTTGCCATAGTAGCCGTACTTCTTGTTGCTCAGCTCGAGGCCGTTGAGCACGAAGCCGACCATCTTGTCCTGGGGCAGGCGGCCCAGGCAGTGGCGCACATCGCCGAAGCGGGCCTTGCCGTGACGGACCACCAGCAGGACGCCGTCGCAGGCGCGGGAAAGGAGAGCGGTGTCGACCACGCGGCCGACGGGGGCGCTGTCGATGACCACCAGATCGAAGTCGCGGCGCCACTCCTCCAGGAGGTTACGCAGGCGGGAGGGACTGAGCAGTTCGGGCAGTTCGTGCTGGAACTTACCGGAGGGCAGGATGGTCAGGTTCTCGTAGCTGGTCTGCTGCATGACCGTCTTCGAATCGGCGACGGCCCCGGTCAGGAAATCGGCCAGGCCGTGTTTGCCGTCGAGTTTGAACTGTTTGTGCAGGGTGCCGCGGCGCAGGTCGCCGTCGACCAGCAGGACCCGCTTGCCGGTCCAGGCCTGGGCGATGGCCAGATTGAGTGAGGTCAGGGATTTGCCCTCGGATTCGTCGCCGGAGGTGACCAACATCACGTAGTGGTCATGCTCGCCGATGCTGTGCTCGATGCCGGCCCGCAAGGTGCGGTAGGTTTCGGTGGGCACGTCGCTCTTGTCGCGGGTCACGACAATCTTGCTGACCTTGGAATTGAAGGTCTTGACGGACCTTGCCCAGTCGGGAATGCCGCCGAGATAGTGCAGACCCAGACGCTGCTCGATGGCGACCACGTCGAGAAAACTGGTATCCAGATAGTCGAGCAGGAAGGCGAGTCCGACGCCCAAACCCAGGGAGGCGATTAGAGCCAGGGCCATAATCTTGAGGCGGTTTGGCCAGACGGCGGCCTCCAGGGCCCTGGGGCTGTCCACCAGGCGGGTGAAGACCGTGTCGACGCTGGCAATGCCGCCGTCCAGAACCCGGCCGTAGACCTGATCGTAGAGTTTGCGCAGATGCTCGACCTTGGCGCGCAGATTTTCGTATTCGGCGCGTTCGCGGGTGGACAGGTTCAGCTCCTGCCGCCAGGCGCGGGCGGAATCGTCCAAAGCCTTCTCCTGAATCTTGATGGCATCGTAGCGGGATTTAAGGCGCTTCATGGCGATGCGGGCGGTCAGATTCAGCTCCCGCTTGGCCTCGTCGATTTGCTGGCGCAGTTCCAGCATCTTGGGGTGTGAGGCTTTGTAGGTCTGCAGTTCGTCCTGGTACTTGGCCTCCAGGCGCAGTACCTCGGCCTCCTTCTTCTGCCAGTCTTTCTCCTCCTCCCATTGAACGCGGTCGCCGCCGCCCTTGGTGGGGCTGCTCAAGGCATCGGCGTTGAGGTCGACGATCGAGCCGCCGACCGAACCGGTGGCCTGCTTGGTCTGCATGGTCAAAGACAGAACATCCTGGATCATGGCCGCGCTGGCCTTCTCCAAGAAGGGAAACTGACTGTCGAGCATGGTGCGCTCCATGCGCAGGGCATTTTGGCGCTGCACCAGGTTGGCCATGAACTTCTCGTCGAACTCGGCTTTGGTCTGGGTGAATTGAATATTGTGCTTCTCCTTGAATTCCAGGAGGCTATCCTCGGCGCCCTGCAGATCCTTGGCCAGGGAAACCTGCTCCTCGCGCAGCTTGGTCAGGGCCTTTTCGGTGGTTTCCAGCAATTCATCCCGGCGCAATTGCTGATAGGCGTTCAACAGTTCCTTGAGATAGGCCAGGGCGTAGTCGGCATCGATGGCGTCCACACTGATGTCGACCATGGTGTCGGCCTTGCGCAGACGGGAAACCCGGACCTTGGCGGCGCGGGCGCTTTCGGGGATTTTGGCGGCCCACTCGGACTCGAGCCGGGCCATGACTTTGTCGCCCAAACTACCGCCTTCCATATACAGAACCAGCTTGTTCAGCTCCCGGTCCAGCATCTCCATAGCGGTGCGGCTGTCCATCTTCTGCAAACTTAGCCGCGCCTCCTGAACCAGCTCGTAGCGGCAGGTGGCCCGATACTGGCGCGTGGCCAGGGTGCAGTAGGCCGCCCCGGCGGCCAGCCCCGCCAGCAGGATTAACAGAATGACCCACCAATGGTTCAGCATCACGGCCAGGTACTGACGCAGGTCCAATTCCTGCTCCATCATGCCTTCCGGCCCGGCACCGGGCCTGGGGCTGGAGTGGCTGAGGGACTGATTGACGGGTTCAGGTGTAATCATATCGCAGGTTTCCCTTTTGAGTGAAGGATGCTCTTTGATAACGGCGATCCGGGTTCCGCGGCAATGGTTAGAAACTGATCTTCTTCTGCGGGACGATGATCATGTCCCCCGGCTGCAGCTTGATATCCTTGTCCAGGTAGCCATTGTCGATAATGGAGCCGGCATCGACCACCTGTTCGTCGCGGGTCTGGTTGCGCCCGTAGCTGATGACGCGGACATTCGAATCCTTGGCGAATTTGTCGAAGCCGCCCGCCTTGAAAATGGCGCGGATCAGAGTGCGCTCCTCGCCTGGGGCGAATTCGATCATCCCGGGTTTTTTGACCTCGCCGACCACGATCACCTCGCACTTGTCGGCACTGATGAACTCGAAAAGCCCGCCGCTGACGCCGGGGATGCAGACGATATCGTTGGCGCGCAGGCGAATATCGGCATCGGAGCTGGGCAAGGCCCTGGCGAAGACATCGGCCAAGTTCAAGGCCAGTCGGGTGGCGGGGGCGTCGGGGTGCTGGCGCCGGAGGATAAAGGCCTCGTCGGCGGAGGCCCAGCTGGTCAGGCCGCCGACTTCGGAAAGCAGCTGCAGGACGGTGAAATTGCCAATTTCCGGCATGTTGACCACCCCCGGCTTTTTGACCGCTCCGTAGACGTAGACCTGACCGGGGGCCTTTTTGACCAGGGTGATGGAGAGAGTGGCTTGCTGGTAAAGGTCCTTCTGAAGTTCCTGGGCCAGTTTGAGTTCGGCGGCCTGAGGCGAAAGGTTGGCGATCGGAAATTCACCCAGATAGGGCAGCAGGACCGTGCCTCCAGCCGAGACCTCGCCCTCAAATTTAACGTCGGGGTCCTCGTTCATCATGATGCGCAGCAGGTCGCCGGGAGCGATCACCTCCACGTTGTCGGGCACGAGCTGGGCCTGACTTGACAGGCCAGTCAACAGACAGGCCAAAGTCAACCAGTTGAGCAACAGACGGGTGGAAAATTTTGCTTTCAAGGGCACTCTCCTGTTGGCGGACTCGGGTAGAACACAAAAGGCACGCCCGGTAAAAAGCGTGCCCTCCTGTCCCCCTCAGTATCCTATTTGTGAATACTCTGCTTAGAAATTGTAGTTGTAGGTGAGAGTCAGGACATTGCGGTCGAACTCGCGGCTGTCGTCGTCCGAACTTTTATCGGTGCGCTCCAGGCGCAGATCCAACTTGGACCGTTCGCTGAGGCGGTATTCGCCGCCCAGTCCGACCCGGACCAGTTCGCTGCTTTCGCCGCCGTCGGATTCCTTGATATCCACGTAGACCACATCGCCCTTCAGGGTGATAGTCTCGGCAATGTTGGCGGTGATGCCGTACATCAGCTGAGCCTGCATGGCGAAGTTGATGGGGCCGGACAGGGTGCCATGACTGGGACCGTAGCTGGCGCTGACCGTATGGGAGGTGAACTGGGACGAGGCCATGCGAACCGACAGGCGGGCAGTGGGCTCCGAGGCCTCGTCGGTGGCCGCGGGCACGTTGGTAAGGTCGAAGTTCAACTTCTCCCAGCCCAGGCTGCCATCCATCACGAACCCGGCGGGACGCTGGTAGGTGAACCCGACGCCGCCCTCGTAGCTGGTGGCGTCGTTATGCAGGCTTTCGGTATAGTTGACGGATTCGGCCCGGAGATAGGGTCCCACCCGAAGCTGTCGGTTGACCGCCCACAGGCAGACCAGATTGAGGCCATCGCGGACATGATCCTGGTATTCGAAGTCGTCCTTGTTGGTCCAGGCGTTTTCGTGCTTGTAGTCGGCGATCAGACGCATGTACTCGCTGAAATCGACCTGATAGCGCGCACCGATGGTGTTTCGGGTCAACACATAGTCGTCGGGCAGGTCGCGCACGGCGGATTCGAGGGTGTCGACTTCGCGGGCGAACTTCTCGCTGACCCGCAGCACGCCATTGCCGACAAAGAAGTCGACCTTCATGCCGGCGGACAGGTCCCCGCCAGCCCCGGCCACGAAGAGGTTGTCCTCGCCTTCGCCGTTCGGGTAGTAGCGGTAGCCGAAGGCCAGGCCGGACCCCAGGTGTATATAGGGGCTGACCGGCCAGTCGAGCGCCAGCTTCAGAGCGGGAGTCACGGACCAGCCTTCCTTGATGGCGTCATTGTCGGCGGCGCTGGTGATATTGTCGTCGTAGCTGGTAGTCAGCACGCCTTCCAACCCGAGCTTGAGATTGCCGACCCGGATGTTGTAGTCAGCCGCCGGGGCGACGTTTTCGGGAAGCAGGTCCAGCGACAAGGCCATGGCGGCGGGGGCGCAGAGGGCCGCCAAGAGAGCACCCCTTCCAATCATTCTAAGTGTTGGCAACGTCTTGAGCATCGATAACTCCCTCGTCTTTGCTAGTTGTCTTCTCGGCATTGATCCAAACCCTATTGAGCCCCTCCAGGCGATACAGCTATGGCCGAAAACGGTATCTCCGTTAGCTGGAAAATCAAGCGCCTGCCGCGATTTTTGCTCGACAGCCGGAGCGTGGACGCCGCGCATCAGCGGGCCACGTAGACGGCCAGCACCAGGGCGGCCAGGGCCAGGCGATACCAGGCGAAGGGCCGAAAGTCGTGGGTGGCCACGAAGCGCAGGAGCCATTTGACCGCCAGCAGGGAGAAAACAAAGGAGGCGACGAAGCCGACGGCGAAGACCGGGATGTCCGCCATGCTCAAAATATGCAGGTTCTTGTAGAGATCGTAGAAGGTGGCCGCCGTCAGGGTGGGAATGGCCAGAAAAAAGGAGAATTCGGTTCCAGCACTGCGGGCTAGCCCGCCCATCATGCCCCCCATGATGGTGGCGGCGGAGCGAGACATGCCGGGAATCAACGCGGCGACCTGGGCAACGCCCACCACGAGGGCGTCGGTCCAGCGCATGTCGGCCACATGCTCCACGCGCGGCGTCTGACTGCGCCCCTCCACGACCAGAATCACCACTGCCCCCGCCGCCAGCGCCGCTGCCACGGTCAAGGGGTTGAACAGATAAGCCTTGATGCTGCCGGCCGCCAGCAGCCCCACCACGGCCGCCGGCACAAAGGCCACGCCGATGTTGATCCAGAATCGCCAGGACTTGCCGCAGCCGGAGAACAAGCCCGACGTCGCCTGATAGAGCCGCCGCCGGTACTCCCAGACCACCGCCAGGATCGCCCCCAGTTGAATGAAGATGGCAAAGCTGTCCCAGGCATGCCCGGTGGTCCCGAGCGCATCCCCCACCAAAATCAGGTGCCCGGTGCTGGAGACCGGCAAAAACTCGGTGGCACCCTCGACTAGAGACAGCACCAGGGTTTTGATCAACAGAATGAGGCCCATGCCGGATGTCCGTTTTGTTGGGGCCGAATGGCCAAGCCCAATAATTGAAAGCCGTGTAATGTAGCGCCTCAACGGGAGGAAGTCGAGACGGGATACGGGATACGGTTTACGAGTAACGGGTTACGGGTCACCGCTCACCGTGTTCCCCGCGCGGCTTGTCCGCCATAGTTCACCGAGCGAAGAAGGGAGCGCACCTCCCCCCGCATTCCGCAGCAGGCGGACCGCTTCTGCACAGGCTGGAAGCCTAGACTACGGTGTCCCACATCGATCACGACAGCGCGGTCGGGAGCCCCGAAGCCGCCACCTACCGGCGCCTAGACAAAAAGCCCCGACAAGCACGCTTGCCGGGGCTTTTGAAATTGGTACATCCGACAGGGCTCGAACCTGTGACCCGCTGATTAAGAGTCAGCTGCTCTACCAACTGAGCTACGGATGCATTCCGTTTCGGAACGGCAAATAACATGCCGCCACTTCGACGCTTTTCAACTCCATCCGACCACTTTTCAGTAGCAAAATCCATCCGGCCCGATTTCCGGGGGGCTTTTTTCAAACTTGCGCGGCCGCTTACCAGGTGGGGGCCGGTTAAGAAAGGGACAACGGGGCGGCTCGACGGAGTCTCGCCCTCCAGGGGTCGTCGTGAAAAACCGGGGGCAAAATTCGCC
>JBFJXC010000153.1:0-8161 GCA_041623325.1 Lentisphaeria bacterium
GAATAACAATAATCCGAATTTGACCATCAGCGAGCGTTGTCCCGTGGACGTGAAATCAGGCGCGGGCGGCAGCTTGAGAAGCCGTGAGCCTATGCTTAAAAACGAGCAACGCGGTCTCCGATGAGGTGTGCTGCCCTCCCCAAGGGGCTCGGCATGGATGCATTCTCGGACGCAATCAGGCCGTCGCATTCTGCTTGGAAACTGCCCCGGCGGTTGGCCGAAAAACCGCTTGAAGAGCCTGTTGAACTGGGTAGACTAAAAGGCGTATCGCCGTTTCGTTAGCCAAGAGAGGTCACCATGACGTATTGCCGGGAAGCCGCCCGAGAAACACCCGTTGCCCATGAATTCGACGTGATCGTCTGCGGCGCCGGCCCGGCCGGGGTGAGCGCGGCCGTCGCGGCCGCCAGAAACGGCGCGAAAACGGGACTGATCGAGGTAAAGGGCTGCCTTGGCGGCGTCTGGACCGCCGGACTGCTGGCCTGGATTATCGACCACGAAAACAAGACCGGTTTCATGAAGGAGCTGCGCGAGGATATTTTGGCCCGTCAGGCGGGTGAAATCGCCCCCCACTCAAGCAGCCTGGCTTTCGACGTGGAAGAGATGAAGATCCTGCTGGAAGAGAAATGCCTGGAGGCCGGGGTCCATGTGCGCCTGCACACCCGGGTGGTGGCCGCCCAGACCGACGGAGACCGCCGCCTCACCCATGTCATCACCGAATCCAAGTCCGGGCGCGAAGCCTGGAAAGCCAACGTCTTTATCGACGCCACCGGCGACGGCGATCTCGGCGCGGCCGCCGGCTGCGAATTCGAACTCGGCCAACCCGAGAGCGGCCGGACCCAGCCCATGTCGCTGCTTTGCCTGCTGACCGGCATCAGCCTGGAGGAGGTGGCCGATGTCGTCAATGGCCACTGCGAAGACTGGGGCCCCTCCAAAGCGCGTCTGAAGGCGGAGATGGACCAAGGCGGAGTCGAGCCCTCCTATGCGTTGCCCACCCTGTTTCACCTGGCCGACGGCCTGTTCATGCTGATGGCCAATCACCAGTACAATGTGCTGGCCATCGATGCGGACGAGGTGACCCGGGCGACCCTGGCCGCCCGGGCCGAAATTCATCGGCAAGTCCGCGCCCTGCGCTCGCTTGGCGGTCGCTGGAAAAACCTGCGGCTGGTCGCCACCGGCGAACAGATCGGCACCCGCGAGGGACGCCGCCTGGCCGGACGCTACCGACTCACCCGGGATGATTTGCTTGCGGGCGCCAGATTCGAGGATGCGGTCTGCACGTGCACCTTCGGGATCGACGTCCACTCTCCCGATCCCGACAAATGTAAAGGCATCGCCTCCAGCGGCAAGTATCGAACCCAGCCCTACGACATTCCCCTTCGCGCCCTGATCAGCAAGGACTTCGACAACCTCATGATGGCCGGACGCTGCATCAGCGGCGACTTCCTGGCCCACTCCAGCTATCGCGTCATCGGCGATGTCGTGCCCATGGGCGAAGCCGTCGGCCAGGCAGCCGCCCGGGGCTGCCGGACGGAAGCTTGACCCTGCCCGCGAAGAGAGGTCACACGTGGCTGCACAACTCACCCCGTGAAGAAACGCTCACCTGCGGCACCAGACGGCACAGGCCGGGTCGGCAGAAAATGACTAGTCCCCCTTTCGGAACGGACCGCATTCGGGCAAAAAATTTGCCGGATGCGACCTTGCTTTGTTCGCGGGCCATGCTAGACTAGGCTCGTAAACCAAAAACGGTTTACGGTTTACAGCGAGTTTGGCGAGGATGGTCATGGCGGGCACCAAAACAGAAATGGTCAAAGAAGCCTTGGTTCGGCTTATTGCCGATGAACGGCTTGGGTGCGGGGACAAACTCCCCTCGCAAAACGACTTGCGTCAGCTGTTGAATGTGGGCAGTACGACAATCAGCAATGCGATCCGCTCGCTGGCGGAAGACAATGTGGTCGAGCTGCGTGACAAGGTGGGGGTGTTTGTCAAAAAGCACGGTTTGGACGGGCATACCGGTCGCAATGTCGGCATTCTGGTGAATGTTTCGAATTCGATCTACATCCATATCCTGGTTAGCCGGATGCAGAAAAAGCTCCAGGAGGAGAACTGCCATGTGCTCATATTCAGCTGTCCGGCGGACAAGGACAGCAAACGGCTCGGCAACTATCCAGGACTGATGCGCAATATCAAGCAAAAGAGCATCTCCAGCCTGCTGATCACCTGCGAGCTGTTCGATTCGGAACACGAGCTGCTCGCGAACTCCGGACTGAGCAGCCTGAGTTGCTGGGAGCGCGGTGAGTACGCCAGTTGCCAAATCGACCTGCGCCGATACCTGTTGGAAGCGTTCGAGAATCTGACCGGGCGCGGGGCCAGGCGACCGGCATTGCTGGAGCGAGGCTATCGCAGAAGTCGTGATGCGGAGGCATTGTTTGCCGAGTTGTTGGCTGGGTTGAACCCCGCACTCGATTATCGTGACTACTATGTGATGAACTCGGGCTTTTCCCATGGCCGCGACGTGGTTGCCGAGCTGCTGGCGATGCCCGAAGAGCAGCGTCCCGACGCCTTGATCATCACCAGCGACGTGGTCATGCAGGGTATCCTGACTTGGCTGTACCGCTTGCAGACAGGTGCCACCGCCCAATACATGCCGGCGGCGGCGGCGATCCTGAACAAACAAAATCCGGTGATGCCACTGGCCGACAACGTCGCCATATTCGAACTGGATATTTTCGAACAGGCCGATGCCGCCGTCGAGATGCTTCTCGAAGCGGAGCGAAGCCAAACACCGGTCCGTTCCGCCTTGGTGCCGGCCCGGCTGGTTTCCCAGGAGACGTACTACCAAAACTCACAGGCCGATCAAGTCATCGAAGAGTAAGTGAACCCCTAAAGAAAGGAACCAGACCATGAATACCGCCAGACCGCGGCCCCACTTCACCCTGATCGAGCTGCTTGTCGTCATGGCGATCATTGCGATTTTGGCCTCGATGCTGCTGCCCGCCTTGAGTACGGCGCGGGAAAAGGCCCATGACATTGTCTGCAAAAACAATCAGGCCAGCATCGGCAAAATGATCACCATGTATATGAGCGATTACGACAGCTACGCTCCGCCATACTCCAACAAAAACTCTTACGGGCAATCTCGCCGCTGGACCACGCTGTTGGCGGGGTGCTACGACATCCAAAATCAGGACCCCGCTTCGCCGGGAAGCATCCACGCTTGGATGAGCAGCCATACCGAATGGAGCATTTTTTCCTGCCCGGTCTTCGAACGGAAATGTCGTGAGATTTCCGTTCACCCGGAGGGGCGCTCCAGCTACGGTCTGAACATCTTTTTCTACAATGGCTCGGACAACAATTTAGGCTGGACCGACTCCGCCGAACGCATCGCCAATTTCAGCACGAAAATCAAAGGAGACATGGGGCGGCACGAGCCGATCCTCGCGGATGCAATGCCCAGCGTCAATGCCTACGAGGGCAGCACGTTCCTGAAATTCAAACACGGCAACTATCCCCACGGATTCGGGACCTATCACGGAAATTTCGGGCTCAACACTTATGGCTGGGTTGTTCCCCTAGGAAGTCGCCGGGGGCTTGCCAACGCCCTCTGGATCGACGGGCACGTGGCCACCATCCGAGCAACGGATCTTGCGGAAAACCTTTCATCGGGCAACACCTTGGAGCAAGCGGTCTACAGGGGCAATCTGTTTGAATGAGGTCGTCCTCAAGTCTGAATTGATAACCATCATCACCACTAGGAGAGTAAGTATGAAGCGAGTTTTTCTGTTCGGTATTGCGATGGCGCTGCCCCTCTTTGGTTCACCGGCAGCGGGCCCATTTCCGAAGGCGCAAATGGGATGGTCAGAAGTGGAAAAAAGCAGGCAAAGACAGGCCGCCCAGGCCATCCTTGAAACGCTTCACCAGGCCGTCAAGGCTGGCGGCAAAAACGTCGACATTCCCAAAGGCACGTACCGTTTTAGCGACACAATGCATCCTCATCAGCCGACTCACATCGACATCAGTCAGGCCCGCGACCTGAGCATCGACGGCCATGGCTCGATGTTCATCTTCGAGAAACAGGCCAGTGCCTTCCGGTTTATCAGATGCTCGGGCATTACCCTGAAAAACCTGACGATCGACTTTGATCCGCTGCCTTTTGCTCAGGGAACGGTCGTGGCCATGAACGACACACCCCCGCGGACCTTTGATTTCCGCCCGGATCCCGGCTATGCCATGCCCGAGCTGGTGCTGAGCAACGAGACCGCCTGGCGCACGAGACTTTCAGGCCACCGCCGCTTGTTGTTGTGGGACCGCAAGACCGGTTTGATCAAACCCAATCAGCACGGAATGGATATCCCCTCTTCCGCGGATGCCGTAACCCAGCTGCCCAATGGCGACTATCGGGTGAAAACCTGGGTCTGGTGGGGACGCAGCCTGAAGGAAGCCGGCTTTGAAGCGGGTTCGGCCGTGACCATCTGGCGCCGGGCAGGCCGGATTATCCGCATGGAGCTCTGCGAAAAGATGACCATGGAGAATATCACGATCTACTCGGGCGGATTCGTGGCGATGGTCGGTCATTTCGGGGAGGGGCCGATCACCATTCGCGATTGCCACCTGAAAGTGCGCCCCGAGACCAACCGACTGATGAGCACCAATGCCGACGGCTATAATATTCGCGGCACCCGCAAGGGCGCCACGATTGTCAATTGCAGCGCGGAGGCCATCGGCGACGACGCCATCAATCTGCATGGTGTCTATTACAAAGTCTTCAAACAGCTTTCGCCCACCGAATTGATCGTGGCCAAAAACTTGGGCATCGACGACGGACAAACGGTCTGGCATTTCGTCCAGGGCGATCCGATGTCGGATCCGCTACGCCCCAACGCAACGAATCTCAAAACCTGGGCCGACCTCGGCAAACGCACCGTGATAAACAAGACAAAAATGAAATACACCTTTCCCAAAGACCGCCAGGATCACAAATGGGCCGCCTCGGCCAACTATAAACCAGGAAAAGAATATGACGCCTTCAAGGTCGAGTTGGATCGCCCCATCACCGTCGACGAGAATTCCTTGTTCTGGAGCGAAAACGAAGTGGTCCGGGGCTCGGTCATCAGAGGCAACAAGTTCCGCAACATCCTGGCGCGGGGCATCCGCCTGCAGACCGTCGACTGTCTGATCGAAGACAACCAGATCTCATACACCACCGGTCCGTCGCTGACATTGGGAGGTCAGCCCGGCTTTTGGGGCGAGTCGACCAATAGCCGCAACATCGTCATTCGCAACAATATCTTCAAAGATTCCGGCTTGTTCGGCGGCAATGCGGCGGTTGTCCTGACCGTGGAAGGGGATCCGGAACTGGCCGACCCCATTCGCGACATCACCTTTACGGGCAATCAAATCATCAATCCGCGTGGCTCCGGCCTGGAACTTTCGGGTTGTGAAAATATCCTAATCAAGGACAATGAACTGTCCGGATTGAAGGCCATGCCGCCCAAGAAGTCGTTCCATCCCAACAACCTGAATGATTTTTCGCACTACGGGGAACCCATCGTGGTCGGCAAAGGCGTGAAGGGTCTGACTCGGGAGAACAACACCCTCAAACCGTGAGGCCAACCCCGATCCGTGTCGGCACCCAGAATCCCGATTGTCGACACGACGGAAGCCGCGCAGCATTCAATCATTTTGACCTTGCGCAACAGGAGAGCCGATGTCCGGCATCATCATCAACGAAGATTTCGAAAATTTCATGGCGTCGTATCCGCCTGAAAGCATGACCGAAGCGGGTCTCCGGGAACAGATTGACCATTACGCGACCGGTCAGGTCGAGCAAATCTGTTTCTGCGGCAACGGCATGAGCGCGGTGTTCGACAGCACCGTCTTTGAAACGCTGTGGGGCAAGGCGGAATACACCGCCGACGGCAGGATGTTTTATCGCGGCAAAGAGATTGGCGACCGTCCCCTGCCGGTCAAAGCGAGCGCCCTCAACAGCCGTCTCCTGCACCGCAATGTCGAAAACCCCTTCCAGAAACGCATCGACTACGGCCGCCGCAAGGGTCGGGCCGTCTGGATGAGCATGCGCATGAACGATGTTCACTGGGCATCGGACGACGATTTTCTGATGAACTCGGATTACTGGCGCGAGCACCCCGAGCTGCATCGGGCCGAATACAATCGCAATTCCTGGTCCGCTCGGGCCCTGGACTACGGGCAGGCGGACGTGCGCCGACATTTTCTGGCGCTGGCCAAGGAGTATCTCGAACGCTTCGATCTCGACGGTTTGGAGTTGGACTGGATGCGGACTCCGCCGCATTTGCGGCCGGGCTTCGAGATCCAGGACGCCGGCTTGATCACCGACTTCATGCGGGAGGTGCGCAACTTAGCCGACCAGGCGCAAGAGCGCCTTGGGCATGAGGTCAGGATCGGCGTGCGTCTGCCGGCCCGCCCGGAGGATGCGCGCCTGACCGGGCTCGATTTCCGGGCCTGGACCCGGGCGAACCTGGTCGACCTGGTGGTGGTGACATCCTACTGGGCCAGCACCGACTTCAACATGCCTCTCGAGCTTTGGAAGGCGCTCCTGCCCGACACGGTGACCCTCGCCGCCGGACTCGAAATCCTGGCCCGGCCCAATCTGACGGTCCCCCCCTTTTTTAACACCCCAGAAATCGTCGCCGGGTATGCCGCCAGCTTCCTCCATCGCGGTGCCGACAAGATCTATCTCTTCAACCACATGGACGGCCATGTGGGCATGAAGGACAAAACGCGATACCGGGATGAGATATTGCAAAAGGCCGGCGCTCTCCATACCGTCGGCCGGCTGGCGCGCCGACATCTGATCACCTACACGGATGAAAAATGCCGGGCGGAAGGAATCGCCTTGGACCCAATTCTGCCGTTGACGCTTTCGGAGCACATCTTCGCGCCGCTGAGACTCAATCTGGGCGGCGACACGGCAGGGCGCAAGGCCTGCGTCATTCTCGGGCTCGACTGCCCGCGACCACTTGAGCCCGATGATCTGACCCTCCGAATGAACACCGGACTGTGCGAGCGGCAGGATCACACTCCTCGACTCGACATGCCCGAAAACAACTGGCAGCTGCGAGCATTTGCTGTGCCTCCACAGCATTTGCACGATGGCAACAACATGATCGAAGTGATCAAGAACACGGCTACCGAAATTTCCGTGCAATGGTGCGAGGTCTATCTGCCATAAACACGCCGATCGCCTTGCGACCCACCCCAACCCCAACAAAGGAGCATCCTAATGAAACTCACCACGCTAATGCCCGTTCTCAGTGCCGCCGCCATCAGCGTCGCCGCAAGTGCCGCCCCAATCGAACTGGGAAATTTGATCCAGAAAGCCGACGGGCCGCTTGCCAGTGAAAAAGTCACGGTGATCAAAGGCGAACCGTCCATCGCGGCCCCTGACGAGAGCGGCGCCAAACCGGTCCTCGTTCTCGGCGACGACGGCGCCTTCTCGTTTAGCACCAACACCATGGTCCAGGGAACGCCCACGCTGAAATTTCCCTTCAAGATCGCCGAGGGCCAGGAACTGGTTGTGAAGGTGAAGAACGTGGCGAATTCAACGACCCCCGGCGGCTGGATCGCCACGTTTGTCGGCGTGGCCGGCAGCGATCAGCTCAACTATGCCTTCGCCTTGTCCCCCACGAATATTTACGTGGCTCAACGCGCGCCTAAATGGAACGCCTTGGGCGGCAGCATCAAGCCAAACTACCCGGCCACGCTGCAAATCCGCCGAATGGACGGCGTCTTGACGTTCATTGTCAACGGCTCCCCCCGCGTCTCGATCACGGAAACCGACGAGGCGGCCGACACCCCCTACATCTACATAACCAGCCAGAAGAAACAAAGCTGGTCCATCCTGGACATCGCCTCATGTGAATTGCGCGAGGTCAACAAAGCGGCCGCCGCCAAGGAAGCCAAACCCAGCAAAACATTCTAATCGGGATTATCGACCCAATCCGCCGATCATTCTGCCATCTGCATCCCGATTGTCGGGATGTCTTTGCGGCTAAGCATGCCGCCGCCGACTCGGACCATCGTCGTCGCTGCGACATGGGCGCGGCTTTAGGCTGGATCAGCTGGTAGCCGGTGTTCCAGCGGACCATCTTGCCGAACTCCGGAGCCGCGGCGCCGGGCATCGCCA
>JBFJXC010000154.1:0-8131 GCA_041623325.1 Lentisphaeria bacterium
CCTGGTGATCGGCGGCGGACTCGCCGGACTGTTCGCGGCCGTCAAAGCCCACGATGCCGGGGCCAAAGTCGTGCTCGTTTCCAAAGGACGCCTGGGCGCTTCAGGGCAAACTCCTTTCGCCAAAGGCATTTTTGCCTTTGACCCGGCCACCGCCAAGATGTCGCTGGATGAACTCACCCAGAAGATCGGCCGCTCCGCTTTGGGAACCAACAATCCGGTCTACACCAGACAAATGGCCGAACATTCCCGGGCCAGAGTCAAGGAGTTGAAGCAATGGGGATTCTTCGACTCCCCGCTGTACAACAGCGCCTTCAGCAAACAGATCCAAGCCCGCAACATTCCCCTCATCGAGCGAGTCATGATCACTCACCTCATCAAAGAGAACGGACGAATTGCCGGGGCGGCCGGTTTCAGCCTGGACAGTCAAGAGATCCACACCTTCAGAGCCAAGAGCGTGATCCTGTGCACGGGTGCCGGCGGCTTTAAGCCCAGCGGATTTCCGATCTGCGACCTCACCCACGACGGCACTGTCATGGCCTACCACATCGGGGCCAAAGTCACGGGCAAAGAGTGGAACGATGGCCATGTGGGGCAAGCGCAAAATGCGGCGGACTGCTACGGCGGCTGGCACGGCATGTTCGACCGCAAGCCAAGCACCGTCGGCGTAGGGGTGGTGCATCATTTGGGGGTGGATTTGAACTACATGGCCTATATGAACGGGAATCCCGTCCAGATGGGACCTCCGGGATCCGGCGGAGGAAAGAAAGTGGCCGGCGGTCCCTACGTGCCCGATGAATTTCAGGAGCGCGGAGGTGCTGGCGGCCCTCCGGGAGGCGGCCCCGGCGGCCCGCCGCGCGGGGAAAACGGACGCCCCCCGAAAGATGGCGGCGGCCCGCCGGGCATGAGGGGAACCAGTGTGGGCGGTTCTTCGGCGGGCATGTCCATCCATAAAGCCGAAGGCCTGGTTCCCATCAACGACCAGTGTGAATCCAACATACCGGGGCTGTATGCCGCCGGGGACGCCTTGGGCTCCTATATGGCGGGCGCCATCTACACTCAGATCGGCTCCTCGCTGGCCGGATCCGCCGTCCAGGGGGCCATTGCCGCCGAAGCGGCCGCAAAATACGCCAGGAGCCTTGCCCTGCCCGAAATCTCAACCGGACGTCTCAATGACATCAAAGCGGAAATGCTGGCGCCCCTGAATCGCAAGGCCGGCTATGGCCCGGCGTGGGTAACCCAAACCCTGCAAGGCGTCATGATCCCCAACTTCGTCCTCTACATCAAAAAGGAAAGTCTGCTGACGGCGGCCCTGGCCTATGTCGAGGAGTTGAGGGATCATCACCTGCCTCAACTGCGGGCCGCGGACATGCACGAGCTGAGACTGGCCCATGAAACCGCAAACATGATTGTCAATGCCGAGATGAAGCTCAGAGCCTCGCTCATGCGCAAGGAGAGTCGTTGCAGCCACTACCGTCTCGACTACCCCCAGCTGGACAACCAGAATTGGCGGGCCTGGATCAATATCTACAAAGGGAAGGACGGACGCATGAAGCTGGAAAAACAGGCATTCGACAGCTGGCCTAGGCAGCTGAGTTGATGATAACCAAAAAACAGGAGTCGCCCCATGTCACGAAATGGCCGGTTTACCTACTCGGCAGCCCCCCTTTTTCCCGCGACCTTGTCGATCTCCCCTTGCCGCCACCAGCGCATGGTGCGATACTGTCTTGTCGTTACACCCCGTCCACAGCAAGGGAGGCACAGCCATGAAAACGCTGGTGATCTACTACTCGTTCGAAGGCAACACCAAGCTGATGGCCGAAGCCATGGCCGAAGCGGTCGGTGCCGACCTGCTGCGCCTGCAACCCCGCCGGGAAATCCAGACCCACGGCTTCATGAAATTTGTCTGGGGCGGCAAGGCGGCCATGATGAAGGACAAGCCCGAGCTGTTGCCTCTGGACAAGAACCCCGACGACTACGATCTGCTCCTCCTGGGCACCCCGGTCTGGGCCTGGACCTACGCCCCGCCCATGAACACCTTCCTCTCAGGCACCCCCCTGTCAGGCAAGAAAATCGCTCTCTTCTGCTGCCACGGCGGCGGTAAGGGTGCCATCTTCGAGAAGATGAAGGCCGCCCTGCCCGGCAACGAGTTTCTTGGCGAGATCGACTTCCGGGACCCCGCCAAACGGGACATGGAAGCCAATCGGGGAAAAGCCCAAGACTGGGCTCGGAGCATGGCCGGAGGCAAGACCGAAGGCTGAAGGCAACCGAAAACTTGGAGATCCGTCTGGCCCCCTTCGCCTTTCTCGCCCCGAGCGTCACTCTTAGGCAAGGGTCGGCCCTCAATACAGATATTACTCGGGTTTGAACAGGGAGTCTAGATCCCGGTAGCAATCCAAGAACTGCTTAACAATTGCCGGATCAAATTGTCTGCCGGCGTTGCTGGCAATTTCTTTCACGGTCCGATCCAGCGAAGTAGCCTTTCGGTAAACGCGATCCGACCTCAGGGCATCGAAAGCGTCGGCCACGGCAAAGATGCGAGCCTCCAGGGGGATCTGTTCGCCCCGCAAATGGCGCGGATAGCCCGAGCCGTCATAGCGCTCATGATGGCTGTACACCAACTCTGCCTCAACTTCCAGAAAGGGAATGGTCTTAAGCAGATTGTAGCCGGCGGTGGTGTGATACTCCATAATCTTCTGTTCGTCAGGCCCCAGTGGCCCGGGCTTGAGCAGGACCGAATCGGGAACGCCGATCTTGCCGATGTCGTGCAGCAGTCCAGCCCGCAACAAAATGTTCTGACGCTCTTCAGGAAGGCCCATCTTTTGGGCAAGATAGAGCGCGTACCGACCCACCCTCTGGTTATGGGAAGCCGTATTGGATTCCCGCAGGGCGATCACCGCGGACAGGGCCTCAAGAGTTGCCAGATACGCCTTCTGCTGGGAGCGCAACGCCTTTTCCAGGGAAGCGGTTTTGGCGTCCAGCTTGTCTTCTAGGCGCATACGATAATTCTGCACCTCCACCGACAGCCTCTGATGCTCGACCGCGCGCAAAATTATGAACTCCAGCTGATCGAAGTCCACCGGTTTCCGGACAAAATCATAGGCGCCCGCCCGCATGGCCGCGATCACGTTGTCCGCGGATGAAAACCCGGTGACCATAACCGGGATGACCGGCGGCGACAACGGCTTCAGGGCCTTCACCAGCTCGGTTCCGTCCATGTCCGGCATGCTCAGATCAGTCAGAAGAACCTCAAAACTCTGCGGCGAGGCCCGAAGCAGATCCAGAGCCTGAAACGGGCTGGTCACACTGCTGACTTCAAAGCCCTTGCGCGTCAGAATCTCATCGAAAAGCTTGCACAGGGATGGATCGTCGTCGACCACCAGCAACCGCCCCTTGCCCGCATCGGTTTCGCACCTGGACTCGGTCTCCTTATTGTCTCTTGGCGGGGCCGACAAGGGGGGGGCTTGCTGACGGCCCTGCAGGCCATTGCCGAAGCAAATACAGTCCCCACCCCGCTCCTTGGCCTTGTACATGGCCTTGTCCGCAAAGGCGATTAAGTCGGTTTCCTGCAGGACCGGCAGTTCTGTACTGACCGCCACCCCTACGGAAGCCGTCAGATGCACCGTGGTCGATTCGTTGGAAAAGACGCTGTTGCGCACCGCCTTGATAAAACGCTCGGCGCAAGCCAAGGCCTGCTGCCGAGTGGCCCGCGGCAATAGTACGACCAGCTCGTCGCCGCCATAGCGCGCCAAAACGTCGGTCTGGCGTTTGCTACCCTCGATCAAGCGGGCAAACTTCTGGAGGACCATATCCCCGAACGCATGCCCGTAATAGTCGTTGATGGTTTTGAACCGGTCCACATCCATCATAACCAGCGAAACCGGCGTCTGATTCAGCTGGCCCTCCTGCCAAGCGCTGCTAAGTCTGTCCAGAAAATAACTCCGATTATAAAGGCTGGTCAGACTGTCACTGATGGCCAAATGCCGCATCTGACTTAAGGACGGGATCAGTTTAGACAGGTGCTTGACGGCGTGATAGAGCAGCGCCAGTTGGTTTTTCGAATAGGTTGCCGAAGCTGGTCTGGCGCACACCAGCCCTCCCTGTAGCTGTTCCCCCTTGAACACGGGCACGGAGAAGAGTTCCCCTGGCTGATCCGTCTGACCGGGCAAACACGGCTGGCCAGCAAAGGAGACCTCCAGGTGAGCCTGATTCAGTGGCAACGAGGTCAGACTCTGGCAAAGATTGCCCCATTCAATCTGCATCTTGTCCAGAAACCGTGGAGCAACCGCCTCGTTGACCGTAAACGTCAGGGTAGGCGGAAAATCCACGGCATCGTACACGGCGACCGCGACCATGGGGACCAAATCGTTGATTCCTTGTCCCAATTCTTGTAGAAACCCCTTCAGCCCCCCTTGAGCGAATGCGACCTGCGCCTCATGAAGCAACCGCCCCAACCGGTCCAGCAGTTCGCTGAGGGCCTCCCGGTCCACAGCCCGAAGCGCCTCCTGCTTGGCTTCGGCCTGGCGAAGCAGGCAGGCCTCACAATCTTCCGGAGCGGTCTTCCAGGGCTGAAAGACGCCACCACATCGATCGCTGGCCAGGCCGGCCTCCCAAAGCGGTTCATCGCCATGGGCCACCGCAATCGGAGTCAACCAGGGCCGAATCTGGTTGGCAAAATAGAAGAAACTGCCCGCTTCAGTCCGTGGCAGGCGAGCATCGGCGATCAGGACATCCGGATCGCCGTCGATCAGGCCGCGCAATCCTTCTGCAACCGTTCGGGCCAAGCGTACTTCAAACCCGCAGCGGCCCAGCGTGTCTACCAGCCATTGCCTCTCCGACGACTGGGGCATGACAATCAAGCCACTGAGTTCACGATCGGCTGTCTGCTTGTGGGAGGGGTCCATCGGTCTCAGGCAGTGCCTTTACTATCTCCGGTCTTGTCATCCTGTTCGACCAGAGCCTCGGGCATGGTGGCCAGCTTCCGGTGCAAGGTGGAACGGTCGACCCCCAGCAACTCCGAAGCCCGGGCCCGGTTGCCTTCACTCCGCTGCAGCACGTTGAGAATGTGGGCACTCTCGTAAGCTTTCATCGCGATGCGCAACTCGTCGGGAACCTCCTGCCCATCCATCTTCCGGCTGATCTCGGCCGGAAAAGCCTCCAGCGGTAGAAAGCCACTGGTGGTAAAAATCATCGCCCGTTCGATGGCATTCTTGAGTTCACGCACATTTCCTGGCCAGAAATAGAGCATCATCGCCTGAAGGGCGGCATTGCTCAAACCAGCAACGGTCCTCTTCATCTCCTGATTGAAAATCTCGATGAAATGTTGGGCCAACAGGGGAATGTCCTCTTTGCGTTCCCTCAGAGGAGGCAGATGAATTTCCATGACCCGAATCCGGTAATAAAGATCCTCCCGCAGCTTGCCCTGTTCCATATAGGCAAGAGGATCACAGTTCGTGGCCGCCAGAATGCGCACATCCACGCTAATCGGGCGGGTATTGCCAATGCGGGTGATCTCCTTGCGCTCCAACACCCGCAACAACTTGCTCTGCAAAGCCGGAGGCATTTCACAGAACTCATCCAGCAGCAGGGTGCCACCGTTTGCGGCCTCGATCAGACCAACCTTGTCGTGCATCGCTCCGGTAAAAGCGCCACGGGCATAGCCGAACAACTCGGATTCCATCAGGGAGTCGGGCACAGCCGCGCAATTGACCGCAATAAAGGGCTTGCTGCCACGCTCCCCTCCTTCATGAATGGCGCGGGCGATCACCTCCTTACCCGTGCCGGTCTCCCCCACCAACAGCACGGATGAGGGCACGCTGGACAACTGTCCAGCCAGATCGCCCACCTCCTGCATGCGCGGACTCCTGCCCACGATGGTGGTCGGACCGCACTGATGGCTTACTTTCTGCCTTAGCTCCCGGACTTCCGCCAGCAAGGCCCGGTGACTGGCGATCCGGCCCAGCTTGTTCAGAATATCTTCGAAAATGATGGGTTTGAGGAGATAATCGCAGGCCCCCTCCCGGAAGGCCGAGATGGCGCTTTCCATTGATCCAAAGGCGGTGATGATGACCACTTCCGTCTGGGGCAATTCCTTGCGCAATTGACGAAGCACCTGCAGACCGTTCAGTTCAGGCATGGTCAAATCGCAAAGCACCACGTCCGGCAGAAAACGCAACGCCTCCTCCAGCCCAGCCTTGCCATTGCTGGAGCACCTGCAAACATGGCCACTCTCGGAGAGGATCGCGGCAACCTCCTGAAGGAGCAACGCTTCGTCATCAATCAACAATATTTTCATGCATGTGTCTCCTTATCACCCAGACAGCCTGTCATGACTTCGTCCTGGGCGCTCGCGGTCAAGCGCCCTCGGGCGCTTCGCGCCTTGGCAATACAACTGTGAACTCGGCCCCTTGATTGGGCTTACTGACCACCTCAATCGTACCGCCATGGGCCTCCATGTAATCGTAGCTCAAGGACAAGCCGATCCCGGTGCCCACCCCCTCGGGCTTGGTGGTAAAAAACGGTTTGAACAGCTGATCCTTGATGTCGTCAGGAATCCCGACGCCCGTATCACGAAAAGCGACTCTAATTTCACGCTCAGTGGCCAGAGCCCGAATCTCCAGCTTGCCGCCCTCCGGCATGGCATAAAAGGCATTCAACCCCAAATTGAGAAAAACCTGCTGGACCTGATCCTTCGAGGCAAACACAACCGGCAGGTCCTTGGGGATCGCCATGCTGATGTCGACCATCTGACTGCGGCGATCAAGCTTGAGCAGCCGGACCGTTTCCTCGACCATGGGCCCCAGTTGAAAGGATACCCAGTCCTGGGTCGGCACCCTGGAGAAGGTCGAAATGCTGCGCAAGATGCGCGTCATTCTCAAGATCTGGTCGGAAAAAAGATTCAGACTCTCCTCCAGAAATTCCGGGTTGCCATTGCGTTTTAAGCGCTGCAGACGGGCCGAGATGAAGGCCAGAGGGTTGCCAATTTCATGCGCAACCCCCGAGGCCACTCTCCCCAGCACGGCCATCTTCTCGGCATGCTGCAACTCGGCAGCCATGGCCGCTTGGTTTGTCACATCCAGGCCAACGACGATGATGTACTCAACCGCCCCGTCGCTGCCGACCAATATCGTGGCCTTGCCGCTGACCAGGCGCCGCCCACCGTCTTTGGTGCGCCAGTGGAATTTGAACTCCTGGGATGGCTCCCCATTGAACAGCAAGACCATTTTTTCTTTGAAGACTAGGGTGTCTTCAGCGTTGAAGAACAACTCCCAAAGGTCGTGGCCAATCGCCTCGGCGGCCAAATAGGCCGTGGTCTGCTCACTGCTCCGATTAAACCGGACAATCTTGCCGGACGGATCCAGGATCACAACCAAAGCGCCAACCGTATCCAGCACCGCCGAGCTGAAATCCCGCTCGTGCTTCAAACTCTCCTCGGTCTCCCTTCTCTCATGAATTTCCTGCTTCATCAGCACTGCCGATTCTAGCAGTTCAAGAGTCCGCTCCTTGACACGACACTCCTGGGCGTGGTTCACCTCCTGCAACTTCTTCTTTTCCTGTTCATACTGCCAGGTGCTCTGGATCGTCAGAAACAGGCAAGGCAACTGCCCGAACGCCAGCTTCATAGCCTGCATCTTAACTGGGACCCGATCGCCACCCTTCCGGAGCAAACCGCCTTCCAGCCATGATTGAGACCACCCAGCCTCGAGGCCATCCTGAAGCCATCCATCGCCTAAAAACAGGTCCGCCCCCACCTTTCCCGGAGCAGCCATCAATTCCTGACGACTGTAACCAACCAGTTCAAGAAATGCGGCGTTGACGTCAACAATCCGGTTATCATGGCACGAGATCACGCACAGCGGCAGCGGCGAGCACAGAAAGAGCTCGCAAAAGCGCCTCTCGCTTTCCCACATGGCCTGCTCGGCAAAATCGGCTGAGCGGGAGTCCTCAATAATCCAGTGGGTTTCGTGTCGCCCTTCCCTTCGGAACTCGAAATCGACAATTTTTGCCTGGAAAGATTTGCTCCCTTCCCCGAGGCCCAAGAGTCTGACCGAATGAGTCCGTCCTCCCGGTTCATTGCAGTGCAAGGGGGGCTCCTCCAGTTTCAGAAACTCCTCAATCCTCTTGCCCTGCAGGC
>JBFJXC010000155.1:0-8110 GCA_041623325.1 Lentisphaeria bacterium
AGTGGGTCGGCCCCGTCCGACCCACTCGCCACCCGCCCCACATTCTTCAAACTTCGGGCCACGGCGGGGTTTAAACCGGGCCACGACACGCTATTATATAACAGCCTCCCCGCCGGGTCGTCCCGGCCCATAGCCTCAGTTTTGGAGCAGCCGCGCTCATGTCCAGTCTGCCAGACCTCGTCCAGTTTCTGGAAAACCGCTTCGAGAAGCAGATCAAAGCCCATCGGATCATCGATCCGCTTCAGGGGCGCTTCTCGCCATTTCCAACCACTGTCAATCCCAAGCTCCGGCAAGTGCTGGAGCGACAAGGCATCGGCCAGTTGTATTCGCACCAGTCCGACGCCTTCGAGGCCATCAGCCGGGGCGAGAACACGGTCCTGGTCTCGCAGACGGCCAGCGGCAAGACCCTCTCTTTCCTACTGCCCATGCTCAACGAGTACATGGCCGCGCCCGCCCCCTTCGGCGTGCTCATGCTCTACCCCACCAAGGCCCTCTCCCGCGACCAGGAAAGCACCCTGGGCAAGCTCATGAAGGCGGCCATGGACAGCCGCAAACTGGGCACCTTCGACGGCGACACGCCCCGCGAGGAGCGCCGCAACATCCAGCGCATGGCCGACTTTATCATCACCAACCCCGACATGCTCCACGCGGGCATCCTGCCCAACCACAACCGCGGCTGGAAGAACTTCCTCTCCCGCCTCAAATACATCGTGGTCGACGAGGTGCACACCTACCGCGGCGCCTTCGGCAGCCACGTCTCCAACGTCTTCCGCCGCCTGCTGCGGGCCTGCGAGATCCACGGCAGCCGCCCCACCTTCATCTGCTCCTCGGCCACGGTCGGCAACCCCGGCGAGCATGTCGAAGCCCTCTTCCGGCGTCCCTTCACGGTCATCGACCGGGACGGCGCCCCCCGGCCCCGCCGCGACCTGTATTTCGTGAACCCTCCCCTGGTCCAGAGCGCAGGATCGGCCCTCTACCGCAAGGGCCCCGGCTCGGTATCCGTGCCGCTGATCCGCCGTGCCTCGGAGAACAACGTGCGCACCATCTGCTTCTGCCGGGCCCGGCAGGAGGTGGAGCGCCTGTACCGCGCCGTGACCGACGGGCGGACGGATCTGCGGGACCGGGTCAAACCCTACCGGGGCGGCCTGCTGCCCAACGAAAGACGCCAGCTGGAGCGCGACCTGTTCACGGGGCGAATCACGACCATCATCACCACCAACGCTCTGGAGCTGGGCATCGACATCGGGGATCTGGACCTGTGCCTGCTCTCGGGACACCCCGGCTCCGTCTCCAGCTTCTGGCAGCAGGCCGGGCGCGTCGGCCGCAAGGGCAGCCAGGCGGTGATCGTCTACATCGCCAAGGACGCTCCCGTGGACCAGTACCTGGCCAATCACCCCGAATTCATCACCAACGCCCCCGTCGAGCAGGCCTGGCTGAACGCCGACAACCCCTACATCATCCTCCAGCACCTGCCCTGCGCCGCCTACGAGCATCCCCTGCGGCCCGAGGAACCGGCCTTCGACGGGCCCGCCTACGCCATGTCCGTCAACGTCCTGGCCGAGGACCAGACTCTGGTCCCCTACCGCGACTGCTTCCGCTACGCCGTCTCCGACTACCCCGCCCGTGGGGTGAACCTGCGCGGCATGACCGACTACAACATCGAGATCTACTGCGGCACGGAGGTCATCGGCGAGCTGGACCCCATCGGCGCACGCGGCACCCTCTACAAGGACGCCATCTACCAGCACCTGGGCCGACGCTACATGTCCATGGAGCTGGATCTGGACAAGAAACTCTGCCGGGTGGACCCGGTCCACGTGGACTATTACACCGAGGCGGTCTGGGAAAACCGCATCGAGATGACCGACACCGAGGAGGAGAGCGCCGTGCAGGACGCCCGCCTGAAGTTCGGCTACGTGCACGTCAACAAGCAGCCCAAGCTCTACAAGAAGATCCGGGAGCGCACCTACGAGAACATCGGCTACGGCCCCATCACCCTGCCGGCCTTCGAGTACGACACCACCGGCTTCGCCCTCCTGCCGCCCCGCTCCTGGCAGGACGCCGTCGACGCGGTCGACAAGCGCTACATGGGCGCGGCCCTGTTCGGCCTGAAGTACCTGCTGCGCCACTGCGCCCCCAGCCTCTGCATGGCCGACATCAAGGACATCGAGACCGACGTCTCCCTGCACGAGGAGCAGACCCAGCGCTGGAAGAGCGCCCTGTATCTGTACGACACCCACGAGGGCGGCGTGGGCTACGCCGAGAAGATCTACGAGAAGATAACCGAAGCTTTGTGCCTCTGCCGCCAGATTATCCAGGAGTGCGACTGCTCCAACGGCTGCCCATCCTGCGTGCCGCCGCTGCCACCCGGCGTCAACAGCGAGGAACTCGAGGACTTTCTGATCGAGTCCGACGCGGCGGTCGCCTGCACCCGCAGCATCCTGACCATGCTCCTAGACGGGGAAATCCGCGTACCCGACGTGCAGGTGCTGCGCCAGCCCCTGCCCAAGGCGGTGGAGGCACCGGGAGAGGATCTGGAAGCCCTCAAACTGAACCAGCGCCTGACCAAAGCCTCCCGCATCCTGCGGCAAAAACGGGAGAGAGTGCATTGATCCGCCAAGCTCTACGCCACCTGCCCGGCATCGGGCCGGGCCGCCTGAACGACCTACTCCAGGCCGGCATCCGCAGCTGGTCGGATATTCTCGACCAGCCGCTTCCCGACACGGTCCGGCTCAGTCCGCGCTCCTGGGAAACCATCCAGAGCCACGTCCGGGCTTGCGAGCAGGCCCTGCAAGCCGACGATCTGACCAGCCTGGTCCAGACCCTGGCAAAGCCCGACCACTGGCGCATCCTGGCCCACGGCTTCGAGCGCGCCTCCTACTTCGACATCGAGACCACCGGACTGGAGTGCGACAGCCAGATCACCCTCATCGTCTGCCACCACCGCGGCAGGCTGCACACCTTCGTGAAGGACGAGAATCTGGACGACTTCCTGGAGCTGCTGGAGGATGTCGAGCTGCTGGTCTCCTTCAACGGGGCCTCCTTCGACGTGCCCCGCATCCTGGCCCACTACCACATTCCCGAACTGCCCTGCGCCCACCTCGATCTGCGTTGGATCTGCTACCATGTCGGCCTGAAGGGCGGCCTGAAACTGATCGAGCCCCGCCTGGGAATTCGCCGCCCCTGGGACCTGCAAGGCGTCGACGGCGCCCAGGCCGTCTGGCTCTGGAACCTCTGGGAACACCGCCGCGACCCCCAGGCCCGAGAGAAGCTCCTGCGCTACGGCCGCGCCGACGTGCTGGCCCTGAAACTGGTGGCCGCCTATCTGCTGCGGCACAAGGGCTGCCCCGTCGACTGCCCCGAACCCGCCGACCTCTGGCAACAGCTGACCCTGGACGACGACGCCCCGCCCCCGGACGAGACGGAACGATTGCCCGAAAACATTTACGAGCCCGAAAACCTCCCCGGCATGAGCCCCCTGCAGCGACGCCTCCAAGAGCGCTGGCGCCAAACCCGCCGGCGAGGGATGTAAAGCCTCCCATCGTGCTTTTAAATCTGGGCGTTTCGATCAACCGTGGGGCTGAAGTCTGATTCTACTTGCTGGCGGCGAGCAAGACCTCAAGATCCTCCGCAAGTTCATTGATGTCGTGAATGACCGGGTCCGGCTTGCCCAGACTGTTCTCATGCATCTCGTTGACACTAATGGACAGATTGCCAATCAACTGCTCGAGGAAATACTCGGATATGCGCAGCTTGCATGGTCCTTTGTCATCGGCCATGGCTCGGAGTTTTCGAGCTTCGCCTCCAAACGGGTAGCCGTACTTCAGGATCAGCTCTCTTTCTTTCAGTGTCAATTCGATTTCTACCAGATCGCTCATATGTATCCTTATGGCATCTACCTTGTTCGATTCGTCATCCTCTGAGCAGGTGATCATATTCCAGACCTCCGTTCATGCGTCGCGACACATAAACGGAGCTTTGGGGCTTGTTAAGTGTCCGCAAGTAAAATTTCCTCAACGGCCTTAAGTGGTCGACCATTTTCATCAATCCAACTTTGAGGCCCTGATCTACTAGTTCCTGCAACCAATACAGCTGCATATGAAGATGAACTCAAAATACTATCTTTGGCAAGTTTGTAATTATCTCCATTTGGAACCAACGTGCCGTCTGCTATCCATTTTTCACGAATTGATGCAGTTTTCCCCGGCATACTTTTACTAGTTTTCCCGGAAATATCCGAGTCTTCTCCGATGGAGCACCATCAGCAAGATAGATCGTTACTTTTCTTCCGAATGCCATTGTTTTCCTTTTCGAAACATAGCGCATTGGTCACCGAATCATGCCCGCAGAGCGAAGCGACGGGGTGGAATGGGCCGACACGCGCCACATGCTGCCTGGTCGCGGCCAGGGCCTCCATCCTCAATCAACCCGCTAGCAGCCTACACGGCCGCAGGGCATTTTCAAGACAACGGCCCGGATTTAGGTGAAGTCAAGACTGACAGGTCGACTAGGTCAAGAATACCACTTGCCGATTGCCACTCACGCATTGATGCAGGGCGCGAACACCCGGCCGATGCTGAATTAACAGGGCACACCAATTTGGAGCAGCAGACAAAGCTAGCACCATAGGATTCGGCTCTAAAAAAAGCCGGCGCGGTCCGCTGAGTCGCGGGCCGCGCCGGCCTGTTTGGTCAATTAAGCGCTGGCGATTAGGCGTTGATGGGCTCGGCCGTCTTGCCGACGGTGGCCAAGACGGATTCGGGCAGAGTCAGGTTCTTCTCGCTCTCCGAATCGAACACGTGGGCGCGGTCCATCACCGGACAAACGGCGATCTCGCTGCCGAGGCCGGCCACCTGATGCGGATCCATGCTGACGATAAAGTGGTGATCCTCGGCGGTAATGTGCACGAGCACTTCCTCGCCCAGCATCTCGGTCACGTCGATCTTGCCCTTGAAGACCGGTGCGTTGGCCGGGGTGTCCGGTCCCTGCAGAGTGAACGTACGAGGCCGCAGGCCCAGGCAAACCTTGCGCCCGATAAAGTCGCGAACCTGGTCGTGCTGCTTCTTGGCCAGCGGGGCACGGAAGGAACCGCCGTCGAAGACAATTTCGTTACCATCCTTGACCAGGGTTCCCTCGAAGATGTTCATGGGAGGAGTCCCGATGAAGCGTGCCACAAAAAGGGAAGCCGGGTTGTCGAAGACCACCGTGGGCTGGCCGACCTGCTCGATAATCCCGTCGCGCATCACGCAAATGCGGTCGCCCAGGGTCATGGCTTCGATCTGGTCGTGGGTCACGTAGATCATGGTCGTGGTGATGCGGCGATGCAGATGCAGAATTTCCCGGCGCATTTCCACACGCATCTTGGCGTCCAGATTGGAAAGCGGTTCGTCGAAGAGGAACACGGCCGGTTCACGCACGATGGCACGCCCCATGGCCACCCGCTGGCGCTGACCGCCGGACAGGGCTTTGGGACGGCGCTCCAGATACGGCTCCAGGTCCAGGATCTGGGCGGCCGCACGCACCCGCCGGTCGATTTCCGCCTTCTTGAATTTCCGCAGTTTCAGACCGAAGGCCATGTTGTCGTAAACGGTCATGTGCGGGTACAGCGCGTAGTTCTGAAAGACCATGGCGATGTCCCGGTCTTTGGGCGGCACGTCGTTGACCACGCGATCGCCAATGCTGACCTTCCCCCGCGAAATCTCCTCCAGGCCGGCGACCATGCGCAGCGTGGTCGACTTGCCGCAACCCGACGGCCCCACCAGCACCAGAAACTCGCCGTCTTCAATCTTCAGATTGAAGTCCTTGACCGCCATCACGTTGCCGTCATAGATCTTGTACACATTCGCAAGCGTCACATCCGCCATGGTCATTCTCCTTCTTGTCTGTAAAGGCCGAAGCAAACCCAGCCAACATAGCCCTCCGGACCGGACGCGCAAGCATCCTTGTCCGTTTTTCCGAAAGGGGCTTGACAGAGCCGCCGGGCGAGCTAGCCTGTTAGGCATGTGTTTGCAGATCATCACCGACAACCGAACCTGGCAGCCTACCGGTGTCTGGCAAAAGCCAGGCGGCCTCCTGGCCCTGCTCTTGCTGGATGGTGCCTGCCAGGTCCAGACCCTGGCCTGCTCGCGCCCCCTGCCCCCGTGCCATATGCTGGTGCTGCCTGCCACGGACGTGACGGCGGTGAGCCTGGAGGACGCCCGAGCGCTACTGTTTGAGATTCCGGAACTGGAGACCTTGAACCTGCCCCAGGCCACTGCCCTGGTGGTGGACGAACTCGCCTCGCAGGTGCTCTTGAGCGTCTTTTTCGAACACGAGCGCCCGGAAGCCCACCAACGTTCGGCCTTGGCCCTGGTCTGCCATCAGATCGCGGACCGGCAGATTTCACCGCCGCGCCCGGCCGGGGATCTGGTCCAACGGGCCCTGGCCTACATGGAAGCGCACCTGGACGAGCCGATCACCCAGACCCAGCTGCTCGAACATCTCCACTGCAGCCGCAGCCGTCTTCACGACCAGTTCCGCAGAGCCAATCTGCCCGCCCCCATGCAGGCCCTGGCCAAGCTGCGCATCGGCAAGGCCTCGGAATGGCTGGAGAAAACCGACTGGACTATCTCCCAGATCGCGGCGGAGGTCGGCTACGCGGACTTGGCCGCGTTCAGCCATTTCTTCAAGAAACACACCGACCAGTCCCCCAGCGAGTTTCGGGCCAACTTCCGCTGGCTGCTGTGAAGCGGCCAGACTCCCTCCTCAAGATTGGCCGTTCGCAAGGGAGGCGCTCAGCGCCTCCAGCTCCTCCCAGCGGGTGAAAAGACGCTCGACCTCGGAGCGGGCGGCATCCAGTTCAGCGGTCAATTCAGCCATCTTCTCGCCGTGAGTGGCAAAAAAGCCGGGATCGGAGAACAGGGTTTCCAGGCGTCCGACCTCGGCCTCGGCCGCCGCGATGGCCTCCTCCATGCCCTCCAGTTCACGCTGCTCTTTCCACTTGAGCTTGCCGGAGGAGGCCGGAGCCTTGCCGGCCACCGCGGGCTTGGGCCTGGCCTCGCTCTCCGCAGCCCGTTTGAGCGCCTCCCGCTGCTTGCGCTTCTCCAGGTAGTAATCGTAGTCGCCAGGCGTGACAACCACGTTGCCCTCCCCCTCGAAGGCGAGGATATGGGTGCAGGTGCGATTTAAAAAGTAGCGGTCGTGACTGACCACCAGGGCGCAGCCATCGAAGCCGGACACGGCCTCCTCGAGAATGCGCAGGGTGGCAAGATCCAGATCATTGGTGGGTTCGTCCAGGATCAGGACGTTGCCGCCGCGCTTGAGCAGCTTGGCCATCAGCAGGCGGCTGCGCTCTCCTCCGGACAAATTGCGAACCTTGCTGTAGATGCTCTGGTCGGTAAACAGAAAGCGCCGCAGATAGGAATGGACCGTCAAGGTCTGGTCCCCCAGGCGGATGCTCTCCTGGCCGTCTCCGATCTCCTGGTAGACGGTATGCTCCTCGTTGAGTTGCAGGCGGCGCTGGTCCACGTAGTTGAAGCGGGTCTGACTGCCGACCTGGACGCTGCCCTGTGTCGGGGCCAGGTCGCCCATGATCAGGCACAACAGCGTGGTCTTGCCCGCGCCGTTGCGCCCGACAATGCCGACCTTATGCCCGGGCTCCAGGCGCATGTTCACGCCATGGAACAGCTTTCGCCCCCCCAGGGCCATGCCCGCATCGGCCACCTCCAGCACGCAATTGTTCTGATGCCCCGCCGGCGGCAGGATCAGCTCCACGTCCCGCTCTTTCTCGGGGCCTTCCTGGCCAGCCACCTCGTGATAGCGGTCGATGCGGTATTGGGCCTTGGTGGTGCGCGCTTTGGGGCCGCGCCGAAGCCACTCCAGCTCCCGCTTGAGAAAGCTTTGCCGCTTGGCCTCCCGGCTTTCAGCCACCTGCAGCCGCCGCTCCCGCTCGTCCAGATACTCGCTGTAATTGCCGTTATAGGCATCGAGTGCTCCGGCAGCCACCTCGAAGATGCGGTTGGTCACGTTGTCCAGGAAGTAACGGTCGTGGGTGACCATGATGCAGCTGCCCCGGTAGCTGCCCAGAAAGCGCTCCAGCCACTCGATGGAGTCGGTGTCCAGATGGTTGGTG
>JBFJXC010000156.1:0-8073 GCA_041623325.1 Lentisphaeria bacterium
GTCGATGGTCAACGGAGTCCGGATGCCGGCCACCACGTCTTCGCCCTGGGCGTTCATCAAGTATTCCCCGTAGAACATATTCTCGCCGGTGGAGGGGTCGCGGGTGAAAGCCACCCCTGTCCCGGAGGTTTCGCCCATATTGCCGAAAACCATGGCCTGGACGTTCACGGCGGTGCCGAGCAGCCCGCGAATGTCGTGCATCTGGCGGTATTTTTTGGCGCGGTCATTGTTCCATGAGCCGAAAACCGCGTTGATAGCCAGGAAAAGTTGCTCCACAGGGTCGGTGGGAAAGTCGGAGCCGATGTCGCGCTTGTAGACCTCGCGGTAACGGTCCACCACCAGCTTCAAGTCGGCGGCGGTCAGATCGGTGTCCTGCTCAACCCCCTTCTCGTCTTTGACAGACTGGAGCTCATGTTCGAAATCGTGATGGGGCACGTTCATGACCACATCGCCGAACATTTGCATAAAGCGGCGATAGCTGTCCCAAGCAAAGCGTTCGTTGCCAGTCTTGCGAATGAGCCCCTGAACGGCGTCTGGATTGAGCCCCAGGTTCAGAACCGTGTCCATCATGCCGGGCATTGAAACCGCTGCCCCCGAGCGGACGGAAACCAGCAGCGGATTTTCCGTGTCGCCGAACTTGGCCCCCATAGCCTCTTCGAGCTTGGCCATATTCTCCAGGACCTGCTCCCTCAGACCTTCCGGATAAGCCCCGTTCTTTTCACTATAATAAGCACAGGCTTCGGTGGTAATCGTGAACCCCGGCGGGACCGGAAGCCCGATGCTGGTCATATCGGCCAGATTGGCACCCTTCCCCCCAAGCAGCTGCTTCTGGGATGTGTTCCCTTCCGAAGCACCGTTGCCAAAAAAATAGACATACTTGTCCGACTGTCCCATAGCGTTAACCCTTTTGCAGTCTTTATTACCATGCGGACCGCCTCGATGGCCCGCCAGAGGCACGAATCAGCTTCAGGCTCAGCGGCTCTTGGCCCCCGCCTTGATCCGCTCCTTCAGACGCTCGTTGTAACGCTTGCGACGGGCGGCTTTCTCTCTGCGATTGTACTGTTTTCCCATTTCTCGCCTTTCGTTTGCTCAGATATTGGCCATTACTTGGACCGAACCGGTTGACTTGACCGAATTTGGCTTATAATAAGCCCCCGTTCGGAAACGGCCGAATATAATCACTTTCCCCCAAAAGTCGAGATAGCCGCCGCTGACGCACAGCCGCCGATCATTAAGGAAAAGGAGCTTATTGCCGATGACTGCCACCAGCAAACCATTTCAGACCGAAGTGCAGCAACTGCTGGACATCGTTATCCATTCCCTCTATTCGCACAAGGACATCTTCCTGCGCGAACTGATCTCCAACGCCTCGGACGCCATCGACCGGGCCCGTTTCGAGTCCCTCTCGAACAATGCGATTCTGGAAGACGACCACGAATGGAAGATCAAGCTGATCCCGGACAAGGATAACAAGACCCTGACCATTCAGGACAACGGCATCGGCATGAGCGCCCAGGAAGTCGAAAAGAATATCGGCACCATTGCCAGCAGCGGCACCCGCAACTTCCTGGCCCAGATGAAGGAGCAGAAAACGGCGGCGGCTCCCGAATTGATCGGCCAGTTCGGGGTCGGATTCTATGCGGCCTTTATGGTCGCCGATCGCGTGACTTTGACCACCCGCCCGGCTGGCGCCCCGGATGCCGCCACCAAGTGGGAATCCACCGGCAGCGGCACCTACACGATCGAAACGGTCAGCAAGCAGAAGCGCGGCACCAGCATCACCCTCCACCTCAAGGAAGACATGGAAGAGTATCTGGAGGAATGGAAACTGCGCAAGATCGTCAAAACGTATTCGGACTTTGTGGAACATCCCATTACGATGGACATCAGGCGGGAGGAAGTCAGCCGTGACGAGAACGGCAAGGCAATCGAGGGGGCCGAGAAACGGGTCACCTTGGAGGAAGAGACCCTGAACTCCCGAAAGGCGATCTGGTCCCGCCCCAAAAACGAGGTGAGCGACGAGGAGTATACCGAATTCTACCATCATGTCAGCCACGACTTCCAGGATCCGGCCGAGGTCATCCACTGGAACGTGGAAGGCAACACTGAGTTTAGGGCCTTGCTCTACCTGCCGCCGCGGGCCATGAGCGACCTGTTCATGCCCGAAACCCGCAAGCACGGCGTGCACCTCTACATCCGGCGCGTCTTCATCACCAACGACTGCGAGGCGCTGGTACCTCACTACCTGCGCTTCCTCCGGGGAGTGGTCGACTCCGCCGATCTGCCGTTGAACATCTCCCGCGAGATGTTCCAGGACGACCGAACCATCCGGGTGATTCGCAACAACATCACCAAAAAAATCCTGGACACCCTCAGCTCCATGAAGGAGCGGAACCGCGAGAAATACACCGAATTTTGGACCCAATTCGGCGGAGTGCTCAAGGAAGGCATCCACTTGGATACGGCCAACCGGGAGAAACTGACGGAGCTGCTGCTCTTCGAGACCTCCAACTCCGAGCCCGGACAGCTGGTCTCGCTCCACGAATACGTCGAAGCCATGCCCGCGCAGCAGAAGGAGATCTACTACCTGACCGGGGACAGTCGGGCCGCTCTGGAGAACTCTCCCCACTTGGAGGCCCTTAAGAGCCGCAATTACGACGTTCTGTTCATGAGCGACCCGATCGACGAATGGGTAGTCCAAAGCCTGCCCACGTACAAGGAAAAGGCGCTGAAATCGATCGCCAAGGGTGAAATGAAGCTGGACAGCGAGGAAGAGGGAAAAAAGCGAGAGCAGGAGCGCCAGGAGAACGAGAAGGAATACAAGGATCTTCTCGGGGCGATCAAGGAGGCTCTAGGGGACAAGGTCAAGGCGGTGAAACTGTCCGACCGCCTGACCGACAGCGCCTGCTGCCTGGTGGCCGACGAGTTCAGCATGGGCGTCCACATGGAGAAAATCCTCAAGGCCATGCATCAGGACCTGCCTCCGGCCAGACGCATTCTGGAGGTCAACCCCAAGCACCCGCTGCTACAGGCCATGTCCAACCTGCACAGCCAGAATGCCAAGCACGCCAAGTTGGCCGAATATACCGAGTTGCTGTACGACCAGGCCCTGCTGACCGCTGGCCTACCGGTGGAGGACCCCTTGCGCTTCACACACCGCATCAGCGAGCTTATGGCCAGCCAAGCCGGCAGCCTCAGCAGCTAGAAATGCCACTGCCCGGACTTGTGCCAGTGGGCGGTGTGAGCCAATCACCCGCTCCACCGGCGCAAGGCCGGCGACGGTGATGTTACCCAAAGAATCAGATCCCCCTCTTCCATGACTTTCGAACTAAAGAGCCAAGACACCACCACCCAGGCGCGGCGCGGAGTTCTGACCACGGCCCACGGCCAGGTACAGACCCCCGTATTCATGCCGGTGGGCACCCGCGCCACCGTCAAGACGATGGCACCGCGCGACCTGGAAGCCATGGATGCGGAGATCATCCTAGGCAACACCTACCACTTGAACCTGCGGCCAGGCATGGAGATCATTCGGGCCGCCGGCGGGCTGCACCGATTCATGGGCTGGTCGCGTCCCATCCTTACCGACAGTGGCGGCTATCAGGTCTTCAGCCTTAGCAAACTCCGCAAGATCAGACCCCACGGGGTTGAGTTCCAATCCCATATCGATGGCACTCGCCACTTTCTGGGCCCTCGCGAGTCCATGGCGATCCAGCGGGATCTCGGTTCCGACATCGCCATGATTTTCGACGAATGCACCCCCTACCCCTGCACCCACGACGAGGCTCGCAAGTCCCTTAACCTGACCCTGCGCTGGGCGGAAGAATGCCGGCTGCAACCCAGAGCCGAAGGGCAGCTCGTCTTCGGCATCGTCCAGGGAGGCGTATACCAAGACCTGCGAGAACAAAGCGCCCGGGCCCTGATTGAGCTGGGTTTCGATGGCTACGCGGTCGGGGGCCTCAGCGTGGGAGAACCGGAAAAGAACATGCTGGAAGTCCTGGACTGGACGACCCCGCTGCTACCGGCAAATAAACCCCGCTACCTGATGGGGGTGGGTACCCCGCCCCAAATCATCCAAGCCGTGGCCCGCGGAGTCGACATGTTCGACTGCGTCATCCCAACCCGGGTAGGACGCAACGGCAGCGCCTACACGGCCAACGGATGCATTCCGATCAAAGCCGGTCGCTTCAAAATGGACATGTCCCCCATCGAGGAGGGTTGCACCTGCTACACGTGTCAAAACTTCAGCAAGGCCTACATCCGGCACCTGCTGAACGTCAACGAGATTCTGGGGCTCCACCTGATGACCGTCCACAATCTGCATTTCTATCTCAACATGATGCGCAACGTGCGCACGCATTTGGAACGTGGCAGCTTCCAGGGGTTCCACGACGACTTCCTCGCCCGCTACGCGGCCGGCGAAAAGCGGGGCTGATTTGCCAGGTGCCCGCGGTCCTGGCGGCAATGGCACCTGGCCATCCCAACGAGCGCCTTGTTTTTTCCCCACTTCTGTCCGATACTATTCAGACTAGCTACGACAGCGGTCCAAGTCCTTGACCTCGTCCGGGGAAGGGAAGCTATGTGTCGGGAAGCCAGATATTTTTCACTGATCGAGATCTTGGTGGCCATGGCCATCCTGGGGATGGCGCTGGCCTTTCTGGGCCGGCTGGCCATACAGGGCTCTCGCATCAGCCGAAACAATCAGGACCTGACCCAGGCGGCCCTGCTGGCCCAGGAAAAGATGGAAGAGATCTTTCTGCTGGCCGACTCGCTCCCCCTTGCCCCCGGCTCCCAAAGCAGCTGGGGTCAGGGGGTTTGGTCTTCCTACCAATGGAAACGGGAGATCAGCCTGCCCGACCCGGCCCGGCCGGGGTTGTTCGAGCTCGACATCTCCGTTAGCCGCTCCCCCGACGCGGCCTCTCCATTGATCCGGCTACACTCCGCCCTCTACCAGACTCAGGTTCAGACCATGGCCCAATGAGATTGCATCGATCCAACTTGGCCTATTTCACCCTGCTGGAGCTGCTGCTTGCCGGCAGCCTGGGCCTGCTAACCGCCGGATTGGCATTCGACACCATTCGTCGGGGCATGGACTTCTGGAGGGAGGAACAACTCCGATTCCGCTCCTGGTCGCAGGCGCGCCTGCTGATCGAAGCCTTAAACCGTGACCTGCACAACACCGTCAGTGCCGAACCCACCGAAGCCGCAACCGGCTACTCGGATACCGACTGGACATTCTTGGGAACTCCCGACCGGCTCCGTCTGATCGTGCACAATGTCCGCTTCCCAGGCCAGGGCCCCCTTGTCAAACTGGAGTATGCGCTCGGTCCGGACCCATCGGGGCCGAGCGGCCTGGCCGTGCACCGCCGAGTTTGGAATCGTCAGGGGGACCTATTAGCGGAACGCTCTTTTAGCGGCATCGACCAATTATCCCTACGCTACCTGGCCGGGGCCGCTGAACCAGCTGGCAGCTGGCAACCCCTCTGGCCCACCGCCCGCTTGGCACCTCCCCGGGCCGTCAAGGCCGTCATTCAGCTGAGCGATCGTTCCCAAGCCACCCCCGGGCAGTCCCTTTCCACCCTCGTGAGCATACAGCCAGGCAGGAAGCCATGAGCAGCAAAGCACCCCCATCCCCGACTCGGCGCCATCGACAGGGAAGCGCCTTGCTGATCGTGGTCGCGCTGTTGGGCTTTCTGACCCTTTTCTCCACCGCCTTCCCGGGCCTGACAGCCCTGCAGTCCGTCACAACCCGACGCTTCACCGCCAGACTGCAGGCACACTATTTGGCCAGGGCCGGCATTGAAATGGCCATCGGCGATCTGACCCAGGCCCCGGGGGCAATACTCGAAACGATCGGCCATGTTCCCATCCATTCCAGCCATTCATTTTCACCGGATGAAGTCGTGGAGACCATTGTCCTTCCCGCCCAATTGCTGCTGGAAAACGGCAGTTTGGCGCCTCTGGACGAGCCCCTTCAAGAATGGCTCCGGAGCTTTCTGGCGCCGATTCTCAGACTCGACCGGCCGGATAAACCTGCACTGGGGCAGCCGGCCAAGGCACCCCGGATAATCATCATCGCATATGGACGGGCGGGTGGCGAAAGGCGCTTGAAGGCAGCCGCCTGTATTGCCGTTCTGGCCCAGATGACGGCCACGGGACCATCAATCGTCTGTCGGATTGAAAGATGAAACCCGGCCATCCGGGTTCAGGGAGCAGCACAAGCACAGGATCGGGACGGGCAATGAACAAGCAGGACAACACACAAGCCAAGGACTCGAAACGAACGGCCAGCCACGTGCGCCAGATAACCGAACAGCAGCTGGATGCCGCCCTGCATCAGCAGCAGACGACCGGTCAGAAACTCTGGGAAATCCTCCTGAGCAATCTGAGCGTCAAAAGCATCAAGGATCTGCTGACCTATAACATCGCCCCCAAAGGCCAACCGCTTCGAGACGTCATTCTGGAATCAGGTTGGGCGACCGCAAAAGAACTCGGCGACGCCTTGGCCCAGGAAAGCGGGGGGCTGCGCATGGGTGAAATCCTCATTGACAAGGGCATCATCACTCGGGCCCAGCTGGGACAGGCTCTTATCGAGCAGGAACGCACCGGCTACACGCTAGGGCGAGTCCTTCTGAACCTGGGCTTTATCAATGCCAAGCAGCTGACCGACGTGACGCGCCTGGAAACGCCCACCTTGACCACCAAGCTGCGCCGGGAACAAATCCTGGATGGAGTCCGAAATCAGAAACTGCTGCCCGAAGAGCGGCTGAACGAACTAAGCAAAGAATCTGAAACCAGCGGCGTCCCCCTGCTGGATCTGCTCATCGAAAAGGGGGGCCTATCTTCAGACCAGCTGGGAAAAATCATGGAGGATCAGTTAAAAGTTCCCTTCCTGAGCCTGGTCAATTTCGACATCGACCCGGAGATTGCCAGCATCCTGCCCGAGACCCTGGCCCGCAGTCGCCGGGTCCTGCCGTTGGAAAAGCGAGACAACAGCCTGCTGGTGGCCATGGCCGACCCAAAGGACGTCATGACCATTGATGACCTGGCCATGATAACCGGCTACACCATCGAGCCCCGCCTGGTCTGGGACCGGCAACTGCAAATCGCCCTTGACAAGACCTACCAGAACAACCCGCCTGCAACCTATCCAGCGGCGATGGCCGACGGTCGGGCTCCGGCGGCGGACACCCAGGAGAAGGCCCGGTTGGACCAGCTGATCGAAAGCGTCTCGGTGGTCAACTTGGTCGCCTCCATCGTCGAAGGCGCGGTCCGGGCCGAGGCCACCGACATCCACCTGGAGCCCCAATCCGGTCACATGCGCGTTCGTTACCGTATCGACGGCATGCTCTACGATGTCATGACCATCCCGGAAAACACCCAAGCGGCCTTGATCTCGCGAATCAAGATCCTGGCCAGAATGGACATCACCCAAAAACGCATACCCCAGGACGGGCATTTTTCCCTGGAGCTGAGCGGCCGCAAATACGACATGCGCATTGCCACTCTGCCGACCTCAATGGGTGAAAGGGTCGTCATCCGCCTGTTAAACCCCGGCAAGATTTTCCTGGGACTGAAGCAGCTGGGGCTTTCGGCCACGGACCTTCCCAAGCTGGAATCTCTGATCCACCAGCCCAACGGCATGGTGCTGGTCACCGGTCCCATGGGCTCGGGAAAAACCACCACCCTCTACGGCGCTCTCAACCAGATCAACGTGCTGACGGACAGTATCGTCACCATCGAGGATCCGATCGAATACGAGCTGCCCGGAATCAACCAAGTCCAAATCGACCCCCGAATCGATCGCACCTTTGCCCACATGCTCCGGGCGGTTTTGAGACAAGACGTCAACACCATGCTGGTCGGAGAAATAAGGGATATGGAGACGGCCAAAATTGCCGTCCGGGCCGCCGCGACCGGACACTTGCTCTTCACCACCCTCCATACGCGGGATGCCGTCGGGGCCATCACCACCCTGATCAACCTCAACGTCCCCCGCTTCCTGGTGACCACCTCCATCATTGGGATCGTCAACCAGCGACTCGTCCGCAAACTGTGCTCGGAGTGCAAGAA
>JBFJXC010000157.1:0-8008 GCA_041623325.1 Lentisphaeria bacterium
ACTCCCGCGCCATGGACGTGCAGCAGGATGGGCAAGGACTTCGGTTTGGCGGTGGCGGGAACATGCAGGATGCCATTGACCGGCCGGAAATCGTCGCCGCAGTCAAGCGTCACGAAATTCGCATTTCGGTGCGGAGGCGTGTCGGGGATCGGTCTGAGGTTCGCCTTCAGGGGGATGCGTTTGAGCTTGGCTTTCTGCTCATCCCAAAAGGCAGTGAAGTCCCCCGGAGCGGGCACGACCGGTTCGACCTCCAGCGGATCGACCAGAACCCCGATGTTGAACACGGCATGCTGTTGCCGTCCGTTCACCTCGTAGGCCAGGGTCTTACTATCTTTATCCAGGCCAATGACCAGAAGCCGGCACCAGCCCGGCCGGTCCATGGCGGTCTCGATGGTGATGGGAACATCGGAGGCACGGTCGACGGTTTCAATCTGGGTCGCGTCGTGGCTGAGAACATAGCGCAACTGCTTGCCAGCCGCCGGTTTGCCGTCTTCCAGCAGCTGGGCCGTAAAGCGGATCGGCTCACCTGCCTTGTAGACCCCTTCCGGGTGGTTCAGACTGAAATCCACGGTGTACTCCAGGGCCGCAAGCGACCCTGTGAGCAAGAGCATGACGGATAAAAGGGCAATCTTCATGTACGATCCTCTTGGTTTGGCACCGCGTTCGCAACCGTGGGTTACTCCCCAGCGCTCTTGGTTCCCTTGAACACCACCCGGTGCAGGAAGCCGTTGAAGTTGTAGTCTTTTCCCCCGGCCTTGCCGAGGCGGATCTGACTGATGTCGTGCTTGGGCAGGGCGGCATCGCCGACGCTGTCGATTTTGCCGTCGCGCAGAAGGATGCCCTTCTTGCCGTCGGACTTGTACTCGAAGCTCACCCGCCGATTGAGCTCGACCGGCTGGCTGGATTGGATTTGGACCCGCTTGCCCTCGGCATTGAAGGTCTCGACCACCACTTTCATCGAATACTTGTTCAAGGTGATGCGGAAGGCGCCGGGCTCGATCAGGCCGGCGCAGTAGCCGTCCGGCTTGTCGATGGCGGTCATGTCGAACTGGATGCTGAAGGGGTGCTTGAGCAGATCCGTCAAGCCGGCCTGTTGGGCGGCGAAGATCAGGCTCTGGCCATGGGCGAAGCGCAGGCCCTTCTCGCTCTGGACGGGTTTGGCCTGCGTCTTAAAGTAGAAGTCGTCCTGAAGCGGGGTCTTTTCGAAATCGAACTCGGCGGCCAGCGGGAGTTCTCCTTCCGTGACCAGTTTGCCGCAGGTGATGGCCAGCAACACATATTGAGCGCCGTTGAGGCCCGCCTTGATGGACAAGGATTCGATCGTTTTCTCGGGATGCGGATTGTCCCAGGAGGAGGCGTGGAGCCCCACCGAATCCGAGAGCAGATTCCTGCCGTTCCAGGCGACGGAGGCATTGGGATATTCGGCGGGATTGTGCCAGTCGCCGGCGTCGATGTCGCGGCGGACGGGGATCGTGGTCGTGGTACCATCAGTGTACGCGACGGTGTATTCGGCCACGGTTGCGGCTGGCTTGGCGGCGCCTGCCCAGGCCAGAGCGTGGAGGAACCACAGTTTGTCGGCTTTCCGGTTGACGGAAATGGGACCGGTTTTCCGCATGAGTTTCGGGGCGTGTTCGGCGCTGCCGAAACTCAGCACCGCCTTGCCGCCATTGGCATTGGGGGCGACCAGTTGATAGGAAACGCCATTGAAGTCAACATGGGTTGGGAATGGAGGGATGGGCACCTCCGCACCGTCCTCACGACCGCCCATGCGCCCGGAATGATTGATCAGAAAGAAGCGCATGTCGTTTTCGCCCTGGTCGGTCCAGCCGCCGACTCCGTCGTCGGCGGTGGTGTCCAGATAGCCCATATTGGCGGCTTTGGCCAGGTCGACAAAACTGTGCTGGTATGCCTTGGCGGCCTCGAACTCAAATCCGCATCCAAGGTTGTTCAACAGGGTCGAGGCAATGCGCAAGGCCTTGTCGGTCACTTTGCCGATGCCCTTTTCCCAGAGAAGCGTGTCGAAGAGAATCCGGCCTTTGCCCTTGTCCAGTTTGACGAGCAGGGCGGGGGTGGTCAAGGGTTTGGCGCTTCTGACGAACAGGTTGGTGTCCAATTTCCAGTCCGCGGTTTTGGCGACGACGCTTTTGGGTCCCTGCCAGGAGGCGGGAATGTGCCACAGGAGGTCGAAATTGGCGATGCCACTGGTCAGCGGATCGTTGGCCAGAGTGACGGTTTCCACATCATCCTCGGTCAAGGCCGCGAGTTTTGCGTCTTGCGGCAGCAGGGCGGCTACGTTGGGCAGGGTTTCCGGGGTGAACCCGTGCAGCCACAGGGTCCGTCCCTGGCCAAGGGCTTTTTGCAACTCAGCGACCTGAATGTCGGCCGTGGCGTCAATCAGGACGGGGCCGGTAGAACCCAGACCTTCGGAGGTTTTGACGCCGGTGAGTTTCAAGGCGTCGACGAGGGCGCCGTTTTGCCCCGCCATCAGGTTGAGAGAGACCCTCGGTTGAGTTTCGCGTTCACAACCGTAATCGATCAAGTTGGCAAACAGCTGCCGGGCGCCGGGGTCGGGCTTGGTCAGTTCCAGAGTCGTCATCAAAAACGCCCCTCCGCCCAGCGGCACCTCGACCAGCGGACTCCAAATCAAGCCGTAGCGGCCTCCGCAATCCAACAGAGTCTTAAACGGGCCCTGAATCGGCTTTTTGAACGTCTCGTAGCTGATGACATTGTCGTCGCGCCAGAAACTGAATTGCCCCGCCTCCATACCGTTGAATACGGGATGGTCTGGATTTCTCGGCCAAGCCTGGGTGGCGGCGTGGCGGGGATCGCGTTCGGGCAGTTCTACCCGGTAGGGTTTCCAATCTTTTTGAGGCATCATCAGGACCACGCCGCCTTTTTCCACAAAGTCGTCCAGCATGGTTGCCATATCGTCCTTGAAGGCATCGCGGCCGATGAGCAGCAGGCGCTTGTCCTCGGGAATGGTGTTGTTCGCCACCCGGACCAAGTCCGACAGATTCAAGTCATTCAGAAGCGTCTTCAGAGTGTCGGCGGGATCGATCAGGGCGATCCGCGACCTGTGTTTGCTCAAGTCGCTGGGGGGCACGATGTGAATCGTTTCCACATGGCGATCCATCTCGACATCCAAGCGGTTGTTCCGGCTCCAAATCAGGCGGGCGACGAATTCGCCCTTGGCCGGGTGGTCGAGCTCGGGAATGGGAATCTCCACCTCGCCGCTCCAGTTCCGACCAGGGGCCAGATACAGTTTGATCTCGTTGTCCCAGACGATGCGCCCGTCGATGGTCAAATACGTTTTGATCTTGTTGATGGGGCGATTTTCATCATTGAAGGCCACGAGCTTGCGCTTGAAAACCCCGCCTGCCTCGACGTTGGGATGGAAATCGTAAGGATCGATCACCATGGGCTTGATCATTTCGTCGAGATCCCCCGCCCAGGGATTGAGCCCAGCGACTCCCATGTGCCGGTAGTGGCTGATCATTTTGCGCATGGTGGCGACCATGGGACCAGCTCGGTCTTTGTCAGAAGCGCCGGGGTCCCGTCCCACAGCCGTGTTTTTTCGCCATTTCGTCCAGTTGTAGACGTCGTCGCCGCCGAAGCTGGATTTGCTGAGGGCATCGGCCCCGCCGCCGAACTCGCCGAGAACCAGGGGCCGATCCCAGGTGAACTCCGAACGCCAGGCCTGGTCTGAGTCAACCTTGTCGCTGAGCCAGTGGATATCGTTGGGGACCGTGATGGAGGCGTTGGGATACGTGAGCCGCAAGGTGCCGGCGGCGCCTTCCGGATAGTGGATGTTGATAATGTCCAGCAACCCGCCCCAATAGTTGTCGCCGTCGGCTTGCAACAGGCGAGTCGGGTCCTCCCGGCGCATCACCTCCACGATCTGCTTGGCCACGGCCATCTCCTCCGGAAGCGTACGCTCCCAGTAGGTTTCGTTGGTCAGCGAGTAGATCACCACCGAGGGCTCGTTGCGCAGATGGCGCGCCCAGCGCTTGTAGTACTCCAGCACGTTGGGCAGCCAGATCTTGACCTTTTCGGGGGCGTGTGGAAAGATGTGAACCCAGGAATAGGCCGATTCGGGGACGACCATGATGCCCTGCTGGTTGGCGCGGTGGATCAGGTCGGTGTTGCAGGCACCGAGGTGCTGGCGGATGCTGTTGATGGAGGCCGGTCTCTGGGTGATGGAGATCTCGTCGGGATGGGTCTCCAGGGTCTTGAGTGCATTGAGGGAGGAGTTGCGCAGCAACACGATGCGGCGGCCGTTGAGCAGAAGGTCCTTGCCTTTGGCGGTGAATTCCCGAAAGCCGAAGGTCTGTTGATAGGTGTCGAACAGGGTGTCGCCGCTGAAGAGCGAGACCTCGGCGATGTACAGTTCCGGATGGTCGAAGGACCAGAGGATCGGGGCGACCCAGTTGCGTTTGATGTTGACGACCTGCTCGGCACCCGGGGGGAGCTGAACCGGTTCGCCAGCGAACTCCCCGACCACCTGCTTGGGATCGCGGGCGGAACGGACCTTGATGCGGGGCGTCACCTCACGCGCTTTCTGTTCGCGATTGACCAAAGTGGTCTGAAAATCAATCGTTTTGCCTTGCACGCTGGTCTTGACGAACACATCCTCGACGGCGACCATGGGTCGGAATTCCAGGCGGATCGGTCCGCGGATGCCGGGCACGGCCCCCATGCTCGGGGCGATGTACACCTGATGCTTGGGATCGATCAGACCCTCTCGCGTGGTTATGCCGATGCTCAGTTCATTGGCTCCCGCCTTGAGAAACTCCGTGATGTCGAAGTCCAGAGGCAGGGTGGCGAAGATCGATTCGCCCGCCAACCGGCCGTTGACGAAGACCGCGGAGCGATAGGAGGCCCCACCCAGGGTTAAATGCACCCGATGCCCTTCCAGCATCCCGGCCGGAATCTCCATGCGGCGCCGATACCAGGCGCTGAGCTTTTCCGTGACCTTGAACGTCCCGTCCGCGTTCACGTACTTTTCCGGTTTGACGTTGCAGTACATCCACTGGTGGTCGCTGGACTTCAGCTTGGGTTTGACACCGGGAACGACAACCGCTTTCCAATCCAGGTTCGTCGGGAGCACGGTCATCTCGAGGCTGTCCGAGAGGCCCTCGCTCCAGCCGTCTCCGGCCAGGTTCAGCTCCTCCCGAGGCCCGGTGGCAAAATACGGACTGGCCTGCACGGCACCGGCCAGCAACAGAGCAGCGGTTACGCCGAGGGGTTTAAGTACTCTCATCATCGTTATTGGTCCTTTTAACAACGTTATTTGATGAACTCGACACAGGGTCCTTCCTCCCCGTTCAACACCAGAGCGTGGTACTTGTTTCGGGGCGCTTTAATCACGATGCGGTTAACGCCGCTGATCGGCACCAGATCAATGCCGTTGCCGGAACCCTCAAGCTTGCCGCCGTTCAGCCAGATTTCGCTTTTTCTCCAGGCATCCCAGGCGGTTGTCTTGAGGTTGACGGGGCCGGGGATTCTGGCCTTGAAGTCGATCACGGCCAGGTAGACCGTCTCGCCTGCGGCCTTGTCCCACGACTGTTTCGGATAGACGACGCCGGCGCCGGTGTTAGCCAGCCGCTTGAACACTGCCGGGGCCAGGCCCATGGCAGCCGGATCCGTCCCCGGCCGCGACAGCCGAGCCAGGTCCGGGTTTTCCGGGCAGTCGAAAACCGCCGCGGCCTCATTGGCGGTCAACGGCGGGGTTTCCGGGCTTTTTTCGGCCAGGTCGGCGTAGAGGCGGTAGCGTTTTCCATCCGCCACAAAGTCGCATTGGACCGCATAGTAGGGATCGCCGTAACGGTAGTAGAGGGCGGATTTCCTGGCGGGTTGAGAAGCCGTCACGGTCAGATTCCCGCCGGGGGCCAGGGTGCCGGCATCTTTGCGGATCACCGCTTTCTCCCATGGGGACGGATAGCGAAAGGTGAACGTCAGGTCGGTAATCGTCTGGCTGCCGCGGTTGTTGAACGCGGCCGACCATTCCGTGGGCGAGGGATGGGTCAGCGTCAGCTCGACGAAGGGGATGGCGCTGGACACTGCGTTCTCCCCTGCCCTGCCGTAGATGTCGGGCAGCGTCCGGTCCGGATCGTGCGGCAGCTCCAAAGCATCCCCATGCAAGGTTCCCAACGAGGCAGAGAGCGGCGTGGCGCCAGTCACCTTGAACCACAGCGCCAATCGGTCACCGAGTTCGAACGGCTGAATCCGGCTCACGGTGAATTCGACCGTTTTGCCGTTTTGCTTTTTGCTGATGCGCGTGTTCAACGCCTCGTAGCGGTAGGCGCCGTACTCGTTCTGGTTGCAGTACCACCAGTCGGGGTTGGCGGCCACTCGCGCAAACGCCTTGTCCAGCTGCACCAGCCCCTCCGGCGTGTGCCAGGAGTGCATGGACATCGACAAGGAGGGCTGGATCGCCAGCGCCTTGGCGTCGCTCAGATATTTAGTCAACTGGGTCTCGAGTTTGGCCAGGTCGGGGACCCGGTCGCCCGGAGTGAGCACGCGCGACAGGGCCAGGCTGCCCGCAGGGTAGCCCATTTCGGCTTCCCGGGCCGGATACATCACGTCCGGCGAGGAAATCACCCCTACCGCCATCAAAGCGGCGCCGATGCTGCGGGGGACGATGTCCGCTGGCGCCCACCAGCCGCAAAACGGCAGCACCTGGGAGTTGACCGGAGTTTGGGAGGCGGTCTCCAGAACGATGCGGTTTTCCATGTATTCCCGGAAATGAGCGTGCGGATTCAGCGTCGGCAGATGGGGGTGGGTCACCGTGTGCAGGCCGATGGAGCAGCCTCCGGAAAGCAAGCGGGTCAGATAGTCGGGGTTTTTCTTCAGGTGGCCCACGTTGTTCAGGAAGAAGGTTCCCTTCAACTTGTGCTTCACCATCAGGTCATGGGTCTTCAAATGCCCTAGGGCGCTGTCGTCCCAGCGGGCGGAAAACGCCAGCTTGTAATCGGCCGGCAAACCTTTGGCCGACAGCTCGGCCTTGGCCGCCTCCGCCGCGCTTGGAAAGCTCATCACAACGCTCTGGCTGTACTCCCGAAACTGCAACGGGTTGTCCGCGCGGCTGGCGGCCGCCAAGCCGAGCGTCATGGAGAAAAGCAGACGAATCATACGCATTGAAACCTCGATGCCCCGAGTATCCCGTGGTTCTACAGATTACGGTGTGTAGCCATACGGTAGGCCGCTGGTTGCAGTCCCGTTTCCTGCACTTTCGTGTTGCTTTACCATGCTCGCGTTCCAGTCTTCCATGTGACCGTCCGGACACCAGACGTTGGCCCGCCGGTTGTGACGCAAATGCATCGCGCTGCCGGTGGTGCCCCAAGGTCCGACCACGCCCGAAGAGGTGCTCCAAAACCACGTCTGAATTTTGCCCGACCCGCTCTCTTTGCAGGTGTCCACCATGTACGGAATGGCCGAGGGCTTGTAGAGGGAACCGAATTTGACGATCTGACGATCATTGCCGGCTGAGTCCAGCGCCCTCTGCTCCCCAGGATAGAAACGCCCGGAATAAATGCTGCGTAACCCATAGGACTGACATGACTGGCTGTCTTTGCCATAATAGGGGAAATTCATTCCGTTCTGGCTGTAGCTAGCCGGGAGAGCCAGAGACGGGCACTGAAACACTTGGCCATAAACGATTGGAGACGGGTAGCTAGGGGGAGAGTCGGGGTTGAACCCCGAGACCACTGGCGCATACCCAAACCCCATCATCATTTTGCCCAGGTCGTTATAGAGAACATTGTTGCTGCTGACATTGGCATTGATGACCCAATCGTCAAAATCGGTCGCGTAGCCCGTCAACGCCAAACCGCATTGTTTCAGATTGTTTTTGCACTGCACCATCTTGCCCTGCTCTTTCGCCTTGCTCAGCGCCGGCAGCAGCATCGACGCCAAAATGCCGATGATCGCAATCACGACGAGCAGTTCGATAAGGGTAAAAACCGGGGATCTTTTTGACCTGGTTTGCGCTCTGCTTCTCATCTGGGGA
>JBFJXC010000158.1:0-8006 GCA_041623325.1 Lentisphaeria bacterium
GCCAGAAAACCGGTGCTCCAGCCGGTTTCGCCGAACAGGGCCTCGGTGATCTCTTCGTCGCCCTCAGCGGCCGTCACGGTCCATTGCGGCTCGGGACGGATCGCGATCAGGGTGATGAGGCGAGGGTGGTCGGCGCTGTTGCGGACGGTAACCTCGGCTACGCTGGTCTGCCCTTCTTTGACCGTCTCAAGACTCAGGCTGACCTGGATCTCAGGGAGAGGGGCCTGGCTTGGGGAGGAGGGGGTGTGAAAGGCGCTTGCACATGCCAATAGCGTACCCAGCACGGCTGGAATCAGCCAAAGCCTGAAGGTTGGCTTATTGCTGTGTTTGGCCTGCGTTTTCATCTTGAGGCTTCTCCTTGAACGGGTTCTATCGGGCGATGTTGACTTTCAGTTTGCAGACTCGGTCGCGTCGTTCGTCCCCGTGGAAGACCGAGCAGACGCCGGTGGTTTCGATGATCGCGGTGTTTGGGCCGGTCAGGGTTAGGGTCAGGTTGTAGGTGCCCGGCCCAAGCGACTCCCCGGTAAAGACCGTGCCGGCAAACAGGTTCCAATCGTTGCATTCGACCAAATTGGCGATGAGGCGCTGGTTTCCGGCCTCGGCCAGATAGAAAGCCTGGCGCTTGAGGTAGGACTGGGTGTAGAGCATGCCTTCGCTGGTGCTCATGGCCAGAACTCCCGAGCCCATCAGGCTGAGGATGACCAGCAGGCCCAGGACCATGGCCATGGCGTAGCCGCGCCGCTGCCTGTCTTTCCTAAGCCGTCTAGTAATTGCCGATGGTGACTTCATTCATCTCTCCGTTCCAGGCGCTGCCGCTGTCCAGTTCACCGGTTTCTTCCGCCCGGGCGATTCCCAGGTAGCCGCTGCCGGTGGCCCCGCCCATCAGGAAGGGGACCGTGTAGGTCACGGACTGGACCAGCTGGCCGTTGCGCCAGAAGGTGGCCAGCTTCTTTTGGTTGTCGAGCAGCAGGACCACGCGGTACCAGCGGCCGGTTTCCCATTCCAGGCTTCCGCTGGAGACGCTTTGGTAACCGGTGCCGTTGCTGCCGAAAAAGACCAGGCTGCCGCCGGTGGAGTCCAGGTAGACCCACTGGAAGGCTTGTTCGGGGTGGGGCACGCCCCGGTTGAACAAGGTGGGCGTGGCCGTTTCGAAGCCCAGGGATTTGATCTGGAATTCGAAGACCACCCGCTGGCCGACGTCCAGGGCGTTGGTGTCGGGAATCTGCACGTAGGAGAAGCCGGGATCGTCCAGGCCGGAGGCGCGGAAGTGCAGCACGTCCCGGCCCTGGGTGGAGTCGTAGCTCCAGAGGGTGTTGTGCAAGGCCCCGTTGTTGCCCGATGCCGAGGTGTCGAAGGTGGCGATGTCCTCGCCAGCGCCTTCCTCGAAGGGCCAGCGGCCGATCAAGTCAATGCCGCGAAGGGCCGCGGAGGTGTCGCCTTGGACGGTCTCCGCGCCCAGCTGCATGTCGATGCGGATCTCCACCCGGGAGGCGTAGGGCACAAAGTGAACGGCCTTGACGCAATCGGCCAGCACGGTCTCGTCGTTGCCTTCGCTGACCAGCAGCTGGTTGTCGCGCACAAAGAGGCGGGCTTCGGTCTCATCGTTCTGAAAGCTGATTTCGGCACCGTCGGCGCTGACGGTGGTCCATTTGGCTTCTCGCAGGCGGTCGGCAATGGCTTTGAGAGCCAGGGAGAGTTCGCGCTGCAGCTCGATGCGTTCTTCGCCCTGGCGCCACATCTGGTGGGGCGCCGTGGACAGGGGCACCATGGCCAGAGCCAGCACGGCCGCAATCATGCTGGCCACGATGAACTCGATCAAGGTCATAGCCTGCCGCCGACAGTGGTGATAGTGGATTGTCTGCCGTTTGCTCATTTCTTGCCCACGATACTTTCCAGACTGACCTGATGATTCTGCTGGTCCTTGATCCAGGAGACGGTCACTTTGACTTCCTTGTAGCGGGCGGGAGCGTCGAATCTCTCGGTCACCTGGGTGCTGAGGGTGGCCGGCCACTGGCCGATGGTCAGGCCGGTTTCGCTGGTGTCGGCCACGTCCGCATAGTTGGTGCCCGCGCTCTGCAGCCTGTCCAGCCGGGCTGAGGCGATGTCCAGGGCCAGGCGCTTGCTGCGGTAGGTCTCAATCATGCCGAAGGCCTGGTAGAAGAAGGCGCCGGAGCCGACGGAGGTGATGGTCAGGATGACCAGGGCCATCATCACTTCCACCAGCGTCATGCCCCGACGCCGCGGCCGCCCGGAACCGCGCCGGGAAAGCACGCGGCCTTCGGCTCCGGCCAGAACGCGGGCCACAAACGCGACCGCGAACTCAGTTCCCACTCGTTCGGCGGTGTTGGTTTGTTTTGCGGTCATTTCTGACATCCCCGTTGGCTCTGGCTTCGGTTTCAGGCTGTGGCGTGCTTTCCCGGCCGGGTTTTGGTTGAGGTTACGGATAGGTGTAGGACACCGTTCCTTCCTGATCCATGGTGATGACGTATCCGGCCACATCCGCCTTGCCGGGGGCAGTGGAATTGTCGCCGGTGCAGGTGGCCGTGAAGGTGGCGCCCCCGGTCGTGGCGAAGGAGGCGTTGTTGAAGTACTTGTTGTCCGAGAAATCCAGCCCCAGCCCCGGAGTGGCATCCGTGGGCGCGTTGCTGATGCTGCCGGCGGCCACGGTCGCGTAGGTCCCGTGTTCGGACTTGTAGACCCGTTGGGCGCTGCGGATGGCGCCCAGGCCGGCCACGGCCTCGGTGGCTTTGGCGCGGTTGACCTGGGAGCTGTACAGGGGCACGGCCACGGCGGCCAGCACGGCCACGATGATCACGACCACCATCAGCTCGATCAGGGTGAAGTGCCGACGGGTTCCAGTTCTCTGCTTGACTTTCATTTGCTTTTTCTCCCCGTTTCTCTCGTTTTCTGTTTCTGCCGGCCGGCCAGGGGCCGGACCCGTTGCTCGTCTGGCTTTTTCCTCACGGTTGGTTTGCTGGTCGTTGGGGCCCTCCTCTTTTGTTTGCGGTTGCCTTGCGGTCAGGGTTTTTCGTTGTCATGCCGCGTTTATCCCATGGCGCCGGCCATGTTGAAGATCGGCAGATAGATGGCCAGGACCACGAATCCGACTACCAGACCCATCAGTACGATGATCACCGGCTCGATCAGCGTGGTCATATCCTCGATCTTGGCATCGGCCTCGCTTTTGTAGAAGCTGGCCGCGTGCTTGAGCAACTCCTCGGTCTTGCCGGTTTCCTCGCCGACGGCCAGCATGCGGACCATCATGCGGGGGAACAGCGGGCTCTTGGCCAGTTCGCGGGACAGCTGCGAGCCTTGAATGACCTCGTCGCGCGCCCGCATGATCGCCTCTTCGATGCGTTGGTTGCCGACGGTCTCCCGGGCGATGGACAGAGACATGTGGATGGGCACGCCGCTGCTCTGCAGGGTGGCCAGCGTCTCCAGGAAACGGACCAGCAGGACCTTGCGCAGGACCGTGCCCAGGACCGGAACCTTCAGCTTGAACCCGTCCAGCCAGCGGCGCCCGCGCTGGGTGCCGCCGCTGATTCTGAGGGTCAGCAGCAGGACGGCCAGGCAGCTGGCGGCCGCGATCCACCACTGCTGCATGCTCGCGCTCAAGTTCAGGGCCAGCCGCGAGATCAGGGGCAGCTCCTTGCCGAAGCCGCTGAACATATCGCTGAATTTGGGCAGCAGGAATAAGAAGAGGAAGGCCACGGCGCCGGAGAAGACCACGACCACCGTGACAGGATAGGTCAGGGCGGACCGTAGCTTGCGGCGCAGCATGACCTGCCCCTCCATGTACTTGGCCAGATCCTCCAGAACCTGGTCCAGGCGCCCGGTCTCCTCCCCGGCCCGGACCATGGCGCACAGCAGGTTCGGAAAGACCCTCGGGTGTTCCTTCAGCGCCGTGGAGAGGGCTATGCCGCCCACCACCCGGTTGCGGACCTGTTCCAGAACGCCGGAGAAGCGGGCCTTGTCCTCCTGGCTTGCCAGATCCTCCAGGGCGATTACCAATTCGATGCCTGCGCCCAGCATGGCGCTGAGCTGCCGCACGAAGTTGGCCACATCCAGCAGGGTGGTCCGGCCCCGCCGCTTCTTGACGGCGCCGCCGGTGTCGCGGCTGCTCGATTTGGCCGCCTCCACCTGAATCGGAGTGCAGCCCCGTTCCCGAAGTCGGCTGGATACGGCCCGGGCGCTGCCGGCCTCCTCCACGCCACTGATGCGCTGGCCGTCCGAATTGCGTGCGATGTAGTTGAAGCGTGCCATCTCAGTTGTACTCCATCAAGGCCTGAAGTTCGGCCGGATTGCGGCTGCGGGACATGGCCGTGTCCGCTGAGATCTCTTGTTGCAACAGCAGCTGGGCCAGGGCGTTGTTCATCGAACACATCCCAAGGTCCTGGTTGGTCTGCAGGTGCGACTGAATCAACTGGAACTTGCCCTCCCGGATCAGGTTGTTGACCGCCGGAGTGGACAGCATGACCTCGCAGGCCAGCACCCGACGCCTGCGCTTTTCGCCAATCAGCAGTTGCTGAATGAGCATGGCACGCAGGACCAGCGAGAGGCTGACCCGGATCTCCTGCTGCTGGCTGGCCGGAAACATGTCGACCAGGCGGATCAGTCCCTGGACAGCCTCCCCCGCATGGGTCGTGGTCAGTACCAGATGACCGCTCTCGGCCAGGGCCATGGCCGTGCGCACGGTATCCTGGTCACGGATCTCCCCGATCATGACCACGTCCGGACTCTGCCGCAGGACATGTTTCATGGCGATGGAAAAGCTGCTGGTGTCGGTGTTGACTTCGCGCTGGTCGATGATGCAGTGGTCGTGGTCGTGCAGGAATTCGATGGGGTCCTCGATGGTGACGATGTGCCGGTTCCGGGTCTGGTTGATGTAGGAGATCATGGCGGCCAGGGTTGTGGACTTGCCGCTGCCGGTGGGGCCGCAGATCAGCACGATGCCGTTGGGCAGGTTGCACAGGTCCTGCATGACCTTGACCGGCAGGCCCAGCTGTTCGAAGTCCGGCATCTCGTAGGGCAGAATCCGCACGGCCATGCCAACCGAGCCCCGCTGCCAGAAGACGTTGATCCGGAAACGGCCCACGCCCTCGATGCTGTAGGACAGGTCGAATTCCCGGACCTGCTCGAACTCGCTCATGCGGTCCTTGCCTAGCACCTCGCGGGCCAGGCGCTCGCTGTCGGCCGGCGACACGCAGGCGCAGTCGAAAGGCCGCCATTTGCCCTCGACCCTCATCATGGGCGGCAAGCCGACCGTGATGTGCACATCGGAGGACTCGTGCTGGACGCCGGTGCTCAGAATTTGGTTGATGGTCAGTTTCACGGGTCATTTGTCCTTATCTGAGGGTAGGCTTAAGACTTCCTCGAACGAGGTCAGGCCGGCTAAAACTTTGTAGATCCCCTGTTCGTAGAGGGTCCGCATGCCCTCTTCGCGGGCGGTCTGGCGCAACTGCCCCTCGGGGGCTCCGGCCTGAATCATGCGCTTGAGTTTTCCGCTCAGGGGCATGACTTCGAAGAGGCCAGCCCGGCCCCGGTAGCCGGTGAAGTTGCATCTGGCGCAGCCGGTGGGCTCATAGAAGCTGGCCTGTTCGATGCCTTCGTAGCCGGCCAGGGTTTTGAGAATCTCCGGCTCAGGCTGGTGGGGCTGCTTGCAGTCCGGGCACAGGCGGCGGATCAGGCGCTGGGCGATGGCCAGGTTCAGGGCCGCGGTGATCAGATAGGGGGGGATGCCGATGTCCGCCAGGCGGCTGACCACCGCCGGGGCATTGTTGGCGTGGATGGTCGACAGAACCAAATGGCCGGTCAGGGCCGCCCGGATGGCGATCTGGGTGGTTTCCAAATCCCGCATCTCCCCCACCATGATCACGTTGGGGTCCTGGCGCAGGATCGCCCGCAGGCAGCCAGCGAAGGTCAGACCGATGCTGGACTTGATCTGCACCTGGCCGATGCCCGGCTGCTCGTACTCGACCGGGTCCTCCACGGTGACGATGTTGCGGGACGGGTCGATGATAAAGTTCATCCCGGCGTACAGCGAGCTGGTCTTGCCGCTGCCGGTGGGGCCGGTCAGCAGAATCATCCCGTAGGACTCTTGAAGGGCTTCCTTGAAGCGCAGCAGGTCGCGCTCGTCCAGTCCCATGGCGTCCAGGTCGTGCACCGACTGGGTCTTGTCCAGCAGGCGCATGACCAGCTTTTCCCCATGGACGGTCGGCAGGGTCGAGACGCGCACGTCCACCTGGCGGCCGGGGAACTTGAGCCGGCAGCGCCCGTCCTGAGGCAGGCGGCGCTCGGCAATGTCCAGACCCGAGAGGATTTTGATGCGGCTGACCACCGCCGGATGCATGCGGCTGGGGATGGTCAGCAGGCGCTGGAGAACGCCGTCCACGCGGATGCGCACGCTGCTGTTGTGCTCCTCGGCCTCCAGGTGGATGTCGCTGGCCCGCTTTTTGACGGCCTCCTTGAACAGTCCTTCGACCAGGCGGACCACGGGGGTTTCCTCGGCGCTGGCGGCCAAGTCGCTGGTGCTGCCCTGGTACTCGGGTTCCTCTTCGCTGGTGTCGACTTCCAGGGAAATCTCCTCCAGGGTCTGCTCCCCGATTTTGGACTCGCCGGTCAGCTGGGTGCCGTAGAAGTTGTCGATGGCCGCGGCAAGGTCGCCGGATTGGGCTCTGACCGCCTCGACGTGGCAGCCGGTGATCTGGCCGAGCAGATCCAGAGCGGTTAGGTCGCCGGGATTTTCCATGGCCACGGTCAGGCAGCCATCGTCTTCCCGTTCCACGGCCAGGGCGTTGAAGCGACGGGCCAGGGCTTCGGGGATCATGCGGGTCACTTTGGGGGAAAGGCTGGACAGGTCGGCCGCGGAAAGCTCCGGAACCTCGCAGCGCTGTTCGGCCAGGGCCTCGGCCAGTTGCCCCCGGCTCAAGGCGCCCATGCCGACCAGATGCTCTCCCAGGTAGCCGCCATCCTGCTTCTGCTTGGCCAGAGCCGCGTTCAGCTGGGGCATGCTGATCCAGGAATGCCGAATCAGGATTTCGCCGAGGAGGCTGTGCTTGAATGTCACCGATGTCACCACCTTTTTCCCCTCCACTGTTTCATGATGCCGCTGGATATTCAGCAAGGACGATGCCAAGCCGTCCCGGCGGGGGGTGCCGCGGCGGGGTTCCAGCATGGGGCATGCCGGTATTCGGTGGTGCAGAGGCGGCGGGGCATGGTTTCAGTCGGACAGGAGGCCGGTCCGGGGTGTAGGCCGGCATGGCCATCGGGCCGGAAGGCCCCGGTGGTTGTTGCAGGCCTGCATCAGTTTGCTCCCGTCGAAAGGGGCACGGGGGAGGAGGCGGGCGCGCCCCCGAACGCAATCCTCGCAAGGCCCGGGGCAATGCAAGGGGTGTCCTCTCATTTCAACCCGCAACGCTTCGGGGCAATGCAAGGGGTGTCCTCTATTTCCCTGGTTGGAGCATCCAGAGGAAGAGGCTGATCAGGAACGTCAGGCCCGGCACGGCGGCCAGGTAGCTCCAGTACAGCAGTCTGGCCATGGCTTGCTCATGGTGGTGGTGGGCCTGGCAGATGATGATCAGGGCGGTGGCCGGCGGAACGCAGGACTCGATCAGCAGAACCAGTGAGAACATCGGGTCGGCGGGGATCAGTGCCCAGCGCTCGAGCAGACTTACCAGCCCGATCCCGATCAGCGGCATCAGCAGCATCCGGCTGAGAATGACCGCGGCTACGGGCTTGAGTGGCAGCGAAGTGGGGGGCGAGGCCGGCTTTTCGCCCAAATTGGCACCGAGCACCAGCAGGGCGCAGGGAACCGCGGCCTGCCCGAGCAGGCTGGCGCAATCGTGGAGGAGCCGCAGAGGGGCGTCGGCGGGGATGATGAGCTGCCGCAGGGCGGGCACGATGCCGATGGTCGCCCCGGCGATGACCGCATAGATCGGCGGCGGCAGCAGCTGGCGCCATGGCACCTTGGCCTCTTGGTTATCGGCCAGGTAAGGATAGCCGATGCC
>JBFJXC010000159.1:0-7991 GCA_041623325.1 Lentisphaeria bacterium
CGGGGACTCGGCCCTGGAGATCCTCTTCGGCGTCTGGTTCGAAAAGAGCGACTTCCTCGAGCTGAAAAACACCCTGATGATCACCATCAAAGAGCGTTTCGACCGGGAAAACATCGAGATTCCGTTCCCCCATCGGACTCTCTACACCGGCTCCGCCAGCCCGCCGATGCCCGTGCGGGTTGTGTCCGATCCCCCGACCCAAAGCAGTCCAAGCTGAACGCCACCTCGTCCTCAAAGGGCAGAGGGCCATGGCCGGAGGCTCAAGGTTGACTTGGCACGGCGGTCAGGCACCTTCCGGGCCATGGCGGCGAGGACAGAATTGGCATCCATGACATCGGTGGCCGGTTCATGCTGTGTTTCCGGCTAGGACGATTTCCCATGGGACCCCTTGAACCCTCTGTTTGCCGTGGACCGGAACGACTATCAGGGCTAGTACCGGTCGTGATACTCCCACTCGATGGGCTCGACCGGGATGTCGCCGTTGAGGATGCCGTACATGTTCTTGGCGACCGCGGCCATTTGCTCGATGCAGGCGGCATGAGGCTGGTTGCAGACGTCGATAAGGCCATGTTGCATGTTCTCGCCGTCGAAGCGTCCGAGCACGGGCTGGTCGTTGAACTCGAAGTAATGAATTCCCACGCACTGGGCGTAGGTCATGGCAGTCTGCATGTAGTTGGCGCAGGCCTTGCCGCGCTCCACCTGTGTGGAAGCGTTCACCAGCGCGTTGGAAAGCAAACCCGTGTCGGAGCCGCCGAAGTGCCACTCGCCGACAATCACCGGCACGTCCGTGCTGCGTTCAGCCAGGTCAAACCGCAGCTTGGGCGAGCGGGCGTAGCAGTTGAACGAGAACATGTCGAAGAGTGTGTCGCCCGCAAAATCTTCATCACTGATCGAGGCGTAGCGCATCCCGAGATTGAGCGCATTCGGCACGATCGCCTTGAGTGCGTCGGTGGGCACGGTCACGTATTTCTCGATGAGAATGTTCCGGAAGTCGGCGAGATCGCGTGCGGAGCTATCGGACAGGCGATCGGTATCCGCAATTGGTTTCAGGAGGTCGTCGAAGGAGGCCAGCGAGAGTTTCCAGGCTGCATTGAAGGCGGCCAGGTCGTCGTGGTAGCGTCGCCGGAGAAAATCGATGAGCACAGCCCTGCTGGCGCAGCTGTTCTGGGTGCCCAGCAAGCGCTCGGCGGGGTTGGTGCCTCGCTGCACCAGCCACTCGGGTTCATTGTTGATGAAGTAGCCGATGAAGTAGGGGTTGCCCTCGAAGGCACGGATCTGTTCAGCAAAAGAACGGCATAGGTCCGCGTATTCGTTGGAGAACACATCGGGGAAGTCGCGGAAGATCTGTGGCGTGGTTTTGGGGAAGCTCTTCAGGGTCCAAGTGAAGGGGATCTTGGCTTGGTTGAGGAATTCTTCCACATGCTCGTCGAAGTAGTTGTTCACGCATACGCTGATGGTGTTGAAGCCCCATTCCTTCATGCGGGCGGTGTTGATCGTCAGCCATGCGTTCCACCACTTGTCTCCAAAGGCGCGGATCATGTTGGAGCGGGGGAAGTTGTACATGCGGCGTCCGCGACCCGCCTGGACGCCATTGCGCTTGACGAACTCGGGGATCTGATCCGCTGTGGCCCAGGCATCGCCGAATACCGGATCGTCCGTGGGTGGCAGAAAATCAAACATCTCGGTCATGCCGTCCACGAAGCCGTGTACGCCCATGCGCGAGCCGTAGCAGACGCCGTTGGAGAAGAAGGCGCAGCCATCGGGATCGACCAGCCACCAGCGGCGACCGTCGTGCACCTTGTAGAAGTGCCCCTTGGGTTCGAACCGCTTGCCGGTCCAGCCCCCGTACGGCGACCAGTCGCCGCTAGGGTAGCGGCCACCGCTTTTGTAACGGTTGTACTCGCCACGCAGATAGGTGACCAATTCGTCCTGGGAATGGATCTTGTTGCTCCATTGGATATCCTTCCACTGGCCGAATTCGTCCACCATCGTGTCGCCATGGACGGTGAGATCGGGTAGTTCCTCGGTTAGAAAGAGATCGTAGATGGTGAATTTGTTGAGACCGCGGCCCTTCTCGACCAGCATCTCGACCTTGTCCACCTTGTCGATGTGGGTCGGACGTCCCTCCACGTGACCTTTGAAGGTGCCAGGGCGAGTGACAAGGAACCAACGCTTGGATTCCAGCTCGTCGAGCCGGATACACATCTTCACCCGACGGTTTGGGATGATGCTGTAGTCGGTGACCAGAACATCCCCTCCGGTGTGCCATCGATAGCGAATACAGACCTTCGAGTTCGCCTCGGCCATGCAATCGAGGACGATATAGTGGGAGTCAACCCAATGGAAACCGGCACACGTGTCCGGGATTTCCAGGAGCTGCTCGCATTCCTGGCAATCCAGCGTAAAGGGTTCGCGAGCAACGATTTTTCCACCATGGATCAGCTTCAGGGTCGAAAGGTCGATGCGGTCCGTATGTGAATGCATGGTAGGTTTACTTTCAGCGAGGGGAGCAGTGGAACAGGCAGGAAGCTGGTTGTGGCCGCTTAGCGGAGAGAAAAAGAGCGAATTTTCTGGATATCAGTCCCGGAACCGCTTCAGGATGTCCTGATAGGCGTCGATGCGGCGGTCGCGCAGAAATGGCCAGATGCGGCGCACATGCTCGCTGCGGGCCAGATCGATCTTGGCAATCAGCAGTTCTTCCTGGCAGGCCGGAGCCTGGGCGATGATCTCCCCCTGCGGGCCCGCCACGAACGTTGAGCCCCAGAAGTCGCTGCCGGGCAGGATCCCGGACGGATCCTCCTCGTGCCCGACCCGGTTCACGCTGATCACCGGAAGTCCATTGGCAACGGCATGGCCGCGCTGGACGGTAATCCAGGCGTCTCGTTGACGCATCTTCTCGTCCTCTTCGTCACGCGGGTCCCAGCCGATCGCCGTGGGATAAATCAGCATCTCCGCGCCCGCCAGAGCCATCAAGCGCGCCGCTTCCGGGTACCACTGGTCCCAGCAGACCAACACCCCAAGGCAGCCCACCGAAGTCTGAATTGGTTCAAACCCAAGATCGCCGGGGGTGAAATAGAACTTCTCGTAGTATCCGGGGTCGTCGGGGATGTGCATCTTGCGGTACCTGCCGGCGATGCTGCCGTCTTTCTCAAAAACCACGGCGGTGTTGTGGTATAGGCCAGCCGCCCGTTTCTCAAACAGGGATGACACGAGCACGACGCCGCATTCCTTGGCCACCGCCCCCAGAAACTGCGTGGCGGGACCGGGTATGGCTTCGGCCAGGTCGAAACAGTCCGTGTCCTCGCTTTGGCAGAAGTAGGGCCCGCCGTGAAGTTCCTGGAGTACGACCAATTTGGCGCCCTGTTCAGCTGCCTGACGGATGTACTGAGCGCTTTTGGCCAGATTTTCGCGCTTGTCGGACGTGCAAGTCTGCTGGACTAGTCCGATGCTCAAGGTCTTCATGGTAGTACTCCCTTCGGTATTTGCATGGTCACACAGTGTAGCGAACCGTGCTGCAAGATCAGCGCGCTGCAGTCGATTCCCACGACCTCGCGGCCAGGGAAGGCCCGGGCAACCGCGGCCAGCGCCGCATGGTCGTTGGGATCCTCGTAGGTCGGCATCAGGACCGCTGAATTCAGAACAAGATAGTTCGCATAGGTCGCCGGGAGTCGAGCCCCGTCTTCATCGTAGCATGGATTGGGCCACGGCAACGGGATCAAACGGTATGGTGCGCCTTCAGCGGTCCGCAGCTTCCTGAGTTCCTCCTCCATCCGCGAGAGGGCCGGGAAGTGCTCGTCCTCCGCATCGTCACACCGCACGTAGACAATCGTGTGGTCCGGGGCGAGCCGGGCCAGGGTGTCGATGTGGGAGTCGGTATCGTCGCCAACCAGGTGACCGCTCTCCAACCAGAGAACACGCTGGGCACCAAGCCACTGGGCCAGTTCCATCTCGATCCGATCCCGTGAAAGATGCGGATTCCGGTTTGGGTTCAGCAGGCACTCCGACGTGGTGAGAATCGTGCCTTGGCCATCGCTTTCGATGCTGCCTCCTTCCAGCACGAGTCCGACCGTCTCCAACGGAGTCTGCCCAAAGGCACCGGCTCGGTGAAGGCACTTGGTAATCTGGTTGTCCAGATTCGCCGCGAACTTCAAGCCCCAGCCATTAAAGCCAAAATCCAGCATGACCGGTTTGCCGTCCCGCTCCACCGTCAGGGGGCCCAGGTCGCGGGCCCAGGTGTCGTTGGATGGAGCCTCCAGGATCCGCACTCGCTCCATGCGGGCACCGGCTGCCTGAAGATGGGCCGCGGTGCGAGACCGGTCGGCCGTTACAACCAAAGCCGTCTCAAACCGAGTCACCGCCTCGATGATCCGGGCGAATACCGCCTCCGCTCTCGGCAGCCAGGGCCGCCAGTCACTATCCGCATGGGGCCACACCAGGAGGACAGCATCCTGCTCCTCCCATTCAGCCGGCAAACGAGTGCTCATGCTCATGTTCCTTTCCAAATCACGGCCTTCAGCCAAGTCACTAGAACGCTTCGGCCCCGGCAAGCCGTCAAATTTAATCTGTATTCCGGCTGGTGCAGAGTCGAAACCCATAAAAAGACAGGCAGTGGCCTTGGAAGGTCAGGTGCTCTTCATGATCGGTCCCACCTACTCGCGCCAGCCGTAGGTGCGGTCTTCCCAGCTGTCCGCGGCCTCGAAGGTCTTCTCGAGCATGACGAGCTGAAGCTCCTTCTTCTTCTCCGCGTACTCGGCGTGGTTCCAGAGGTTGTGGAGTTCGTCGGGGTCGTTCTTCAGATCGAAGAGCATGCCGGTATCGCCGCGCAGGTCGCAGGTCAGGGCCCATTCCCTCGAGCGGATCTGGCGCTGGGAGGTGTAGGCCGGATTGTCGAACTCGATGTACGCCCAGTCCCGGAAATCCTCGTCGCCCTCGGTCAGGACCGAGCGGTACGAGCGGCCCTGCACGCAGCCTGGCGTCTCCACCCCCGCGAAGTCCAGCAGGGTGGGGCAGAGATCGACAGTCGAGACCACGGCCTTGCTGTCGGTCTGCGAACGGATTTTTCCGGGGCAGCGCCAGATGGTCGGCACGCGCACCAGCGACTCGAACAGATAAGGTCCCTTCTGGTTGAGCCCGTGGTCGGCCAGCATGTCGCCGTGATCGCTGAGGAAGACGACAATGGTCTCTTCATCCAAGCCGTTCTGCCTGAGGTGCTCCATGATGCGCCCGACATTCTCGTCGACGAACGAGATCATGCCGTAGGTATAGGCGGTCATGACCCGGAAGTTTTCGTCGCTGTCCCGATAGGCCCATGGCATCGGCTTGCTCGTGCCCTCGGACATCTCGCGCATGTAAGGCGGCAGGTCGTCCAGCTCGCCCTGGCGGCGCTTCGGGGCATAGTGGATTTTCGCCGGGTCGTATAGGCGGCTGTACGGGGCGGGCGTGGTGTACGGATGGTGCGGGTCGGGAAACGAGCACCACAGGAAAAACGGCTTGTCGGGGTCGCGGTTGGAGAGGTAGTCGATGGTCTTGTCCGCGATGACCGTATTGTAGTGGTACTCGGGGGGAATGGACTGTTCCCAGCAGCCGTGGCGGAAGTCCTTCAGGTCCGTACTGGGCAGGTACGAGGCATTGGGGGGAAGCAGCTTCTCGTACATGCCGGGGTGCTCGCGCTGAAGCTCGTTCTTGTAGGTGCCGTAGGCATAGTCACCGTGTCCGTCCACCAGGTAGACGTACTCCAAGCCGTAGTAGGGCGTGGGGATCTGGTCGTGCTCCTTCCAGTATGCTCTCGTCTCGTATTCCTGGAACGGCTCCTTGAGCTCGGGATTGGAGATCTCATGCGCACCGTCAGTCAAATGAATCTTGCCGATGGAGGCGGTCTGGTAGCCGTTGCGGCGGAGCACCTCCGGCAGCGTTAGGCGCGAGGGCGACAGAGAGAAGCCGTTGAAGCGAAGTCCATGAGCCTGCGGGTACTGCCCGGTGAACATGCAGGCCCGGTTGGGCATGCAGACCGGGTTCGCCACAAAGGAGTCGTCGCAGCGACAGCCCTCCGCGGCCAGCCGGTCGATGTTCGGAGTCAGGACGTCCGGGTTGCCGTAGCAGCCCAAGTGGTCGGCCCGGAGCTGGTCCAGGACAATACAGAGGATATTTGGAGCCATAGGAATTACCTGACGGATTGGAGTTTTGATTCGCGCCACTCGGGCAAATGTGGCGTGGTCGACTGAGAAGTCAAGATCCGGCCCCGAATGTCCAGGTTCCGGCCCTGCGGGGGCGGCACGATGGCGGCGTCACCGTCCAAATCGGCCCGGAGCGTGCGGCACACAGATCAGCCATGGCGCTGAGCCATGCTGCACACAACCTAAATTTAGGTCAGGTGAACTATCGTAGTTCGCGCCGTTTGGCCGTGGGGCTGTGCCCGTAGTATTTCGTGAACTGCTTTGAGAAGTGATAGATGTCGGGATAGCCAAGGCGTTCGGCAATCTCGGATATGGACAAATTGACATCCCGCAGAAGGTAGAGGGCTTCTTCCATGCGGAGGCGGGTTCGATACTGCAGCGGGGCAATGCCGAAATGGCGTCGGTATTCTGCGGAGAAATGGGAAACGCTCATACGGGCATGCTCGGCAAGCTCCTTGAGGCATAGTACTTGGTTGTACCGTGATTCGATCTGGGTTTGGCAGGTTAGCAGTCGCTGGGGAACCGGTCTGGCCTCTTGACGCGTCAGCCGTCTCCTAATCCGGTGCAGCATGTTCTGGAACACGTTTTCCAGGATGACCGGATCAAACTGCGGATGGGTCCGTTCCTCGTGCAATCTCCGGATGCCATTCAGGAAATCGTCTTCGTGGACACGCAGCACGGTGGCCAGCGGCAAGCCGCTTTCGCGGAGCAAACGCGGCACATGGCGGCCGCCGCAATGCAGCCAGGAGTGGCGCCATTGCCCGGATTCCGTGCCGTAGAGATGGCTCATGTCGGCGTCCCAGATGACTAATGAACCCGCCGGCGTCTGGCGGACCTGGCCTTCGCAACCCACCTGGACCGGATCGTGAAACAGCATCAGCAGGTGGTCTCCCGTCCCGTTGGGACGGTTCACCAGACCCGGCGCCATACCTTCAAAGCAGCCAATCCCATGCACGGCAAATCCTGAATAGCGACTGGCATCGCGCTCAAACCAGCGTTTGCTGCCGTGTGATATCATTGAATATTCCAAATATTCCGTGCCTTGTTCCATTTAAGGTCTGCCTGAAAAGCAATATAATCGACGATCATCCAGTTGTATTATTACAAATGCAAGGAGATTGGCCATGTTTGATGGTCTGCACGGCTCACTCAACACCCTCTCGCTCCTCTCGAATGCCGAAAGTCGTTCGATCTGCTCGGAGAACCGGACCGGCGAGCGTGCCGGCGGCGCCCGCGAATGCCCCCCGGTTGACGAAGAGGGGCGCCTGACCGGCCCTGCCCGCGAACTGGGGCAAGGCTGGAAGGTGCACCCCTGCGACACCATCGCGGCCGGCGACACCTTCACGCTGGCCGACATCGAAGGCCCCGGCGCGATCCAGCAGATCTGGATGACTCCCACCGGCAACTATCGCTACACGATCCTGCGCGTCTACTACGACGGTCAAGAGCACCCCTCGGTCGAGTGCCCCGTCGGCGACTTCTTCGCCTCGGCCTTTACCAGTTTCGGTGTCTTTGCCCCGATCAGTTCACTGGCCGTCTGCGTCAACCCGGGCAACGCCTTCAACTGCTATTGGCCAATGCCCTTCCGCAAGCGGATCCGGATCACCATGGAGAACATCAATCCCCATGGCGAGGACATGAGAATCTTCTACCAGATCAACTATGTCCTGAATGAGGTCCCCGAGAACGCGGCCTACTTCCATGCCCAGTTCAGGCGCGTCAACCCGCTGAAGCAGGGCGATGCCTACACCCTCGTCGACGGCATCAAGGGGCAGGGACACTACGCCGGCACCTACCTGGCCTGGGGGCTCAACAACA
>JBFJXC010000160.1:0-7972 GCA_041623325.1 Lentisphaeria bacterium
AGCCGCCGCCGACGCAGGCGCATACGGCGTCGGGCACCTGGCCGGTCATCTCCAGAAACTGTTCGCGGGCCTCGATTCCGACTACCCGTTGGAAGTCGCGCACCATCATCGGGAAGGGGTGGGGACCGACCACCGAGCCGATGCAGTAGATGGAGTTGTCATAATCGGCCATGTAGGCCTCGAAGGCCGAGTCCACGGCCTCTTTGAGGGTCTTGAGCCCGTGGGTGACCGGAACGACTTTGGCACCCAGCAGCTTCATGCGGCTGACATTGGGGGCCTCCTTCACGATGTCCACCTCGCCCATGTGGATCTCGCACTCCATCCCGAAATAGGCGGCGGCCGTGGCCAGGGCCACCCCGTGCTGGCCGGCCCCGGTTTCGGCAATCAGCTTCTTCTTGCCCAAATACTTGGCCAGCAGGCCTTCGGCCATGCAGTGGTTCAGCTTATGGGCGCCGGTGTGGTTCAGGTCCTCCCGCTTCAGATAGATCTGGGCACCACCATTCTTGATGGAGAGGTTCCGGGCGTGGGAGACCGGGGTGGGCCGCCCTTGGAAGTGCTTGCGAATGTAGCGCAGCTCGGCGATGAAGGCCGCATCGCACGACAGTTGCCGATAGGCCTTGGTTATGTCCGCAAACGGTTTCTCCAGCTCCGGAGGCAGAAACTTGCCGCCGTGGGCCCCGAAGAAACCCTCCGCGTCCGGTTCGTTCTTCAAGTAGGTCGAATAGTCCATGACTGCCCGCTGCTCCTGGTCAAGAATTCTGATGCTGTTCGGTCCGGAAACGCCGGCCAAAACCCTACAGGCGGTAACCGGCTTTTCAAATCCGGCTGCCAGCCAGCCGGGAGCCGGCATGCCGCCGGCCCGGAGCCTCTGGCGGCGGAGCCGGGCCGACTTCCAATTCCCTTCCCGGAGGGGGTGATATTTGCGTCTAAGGTAGTAGAGTAGCCCGCCTTGTCATGTTGATGCGATCGGCCCGGCCAGACAGTGAAATAAGGATCTGCGGATGGAGATCAAACCGACCATACTTTCAGAAGTCCATGACCAGCTGCAGCGCACCTTTCAGAGGGCCAAGGAGTCCATCCGGCTTGGCGACTACAAATTGGCCTTCGATTTGTTGGAAACCATACTGCGGGTGGAGCCGGGTCTGGACGAGGTCCGCCGCGTGTTGCGGCAGGGGCAGCTGGAGGCCAGCCGCCTCCGGCATCCGGATTTGCGCCGGGTTCTGGCCTGGCCCCGGGTCATCTGGACCGCGAAACTCAAAGGTCCCGGACTGCTGAAGCATGGCAAGCTGGTGGAGGCGTTGGATCTGGCCGAGAAGGCCATGAAGCTGGACCCGACCCACCCGCTGAGCATCGCCTTTCTGGCCAAAGCTCTGGACAGCGCCCGGCTGTACGACATGGCCAAGGAAACCGTCCAGCTGGGGTTGCGCGAGCAACGCGACAATGTCCGGCTGCTGGAGATGCTGGCCAGCCTGCACCAGAAAACCGACCAGGCCGAGGAAGCGCTCAAGATTCTCGAGCGCCTCTGCCGGTTGAACCCTGAGGATCAGAAGGCTCAGAGCCGGTTCCGCCAGGCCACGGCCCTTGTCACCATGAAGCGTTCCCGCTGGGAGGACGCCGGCTCCTATCGGGAGGTGATCAAGGACGAGGAGGAAGCCCAGGTCCTCGAACAGAAGGAACGCCTGGTCGCCCACGACGCCGAGGCTATGGGCGTGCTGATCCGGGACGCCGAAAAGGCCGTCGGGGAGCAACCCACCCATGCCAACCACCGCCGCCTGGCCGATCTCTACCGCAAGAATGGCGACTTCGACAAGGCCTTGGAGCAGTACAACCTGGTCGTCGAGAAGACCGGCACGTTGGACCCGGTCATTGACCAGGCCATCACCGGAGTGCTGTGCGAGCGCTTCGACGATGCCATCGCCCAGTGGCAGGCGTTTGCCGAGCAGGAGCCGGACAAGCAGGACGAGGCCGAACAGAATATCCAGGCGATTCGCCAGCAGAAGGCCGAGACGGTTTTCACCCGGACCAAACAACGTGTGGAGCGCTATCCAAACGATGTGGAATCCCGCTTCGCCCTGGCCGAACTCTATTGGCAGCAAAAGCAGATGGACGAGGCCCTGCGCCACTTCCAGATGAGCCAGCGCAATCCGCGCTTCAAGCTGCAGGCCGAACTCTACATTGCCAAGTGCATGGCAGCCAAAGGCATGCTGGACATGGCCGCGGACCAGTTGCGGGAGGCCCTGGCCTCCAGCAAGTCCATGAATGCCACCCGCAAGGAAATACTCTACGATCTCGGCCTCCTGTACGAGCAGTTGGGCTACCAGGCCGAGTCGGCAACCTGTTTCAAGGAAATTTTTGCCGCCGACGTCAACTACCGGGATGTCGGTAAGCGCCTCGAGGCATCCTATGGAGCCTCCAAGGGGACTGAGCAATAAAGCTACGGGCCAACCGTGGCCAACATCGGACATCATCGCCTTGCTCCTGGGCCCGCGCCTGTGCGACGGCCCAGGACAAAGCGAACTGGATTAAGAGCGGTACGTGTAGGAGACAGAACCGTGTCAACCAATAAAGAAATCGCCGGACAGTTTCTGAAGAAGTACGGCATGCATAGCAGCAGCGTCGACGTGGACGCCACCTTGTCGGCTTTCCAGGCGGATATGGAGGCCGGACTGAGCGGCCAGCCGAGTTCGTTGGAGATGATCCCCACCTTCGTTGAAACCGAGGGGCAGCTTCCGACCAATAAGCCGGTGATCGTGCTGGACGCCGGCGGTACCAACCTGCGCGTCTGCACCGTCACCTTCGATGAGAACGGACAGGCCACCATCAGCCATTTTTCCAAGCATCCCATGCCCGGCATCGCCCGACCACTCTCCAAGCAAGAGTTCTACGAGACCATCTATCAATACCTGCTGCCGGTTATCGACAAGGCCGACGGCATCGGCTTTTGCTTTTCCTACCCCACCGAAATCTCGCCCTCGAAGGACGGCAAGCTCCTGTACTGGACCAAGGAGGTGAAGGTGCCCGAGGTGGTCGGCGAGTACATCGGCGAAAACCTGCTGGCACTGCTGGAGCAGAAGGGGCACCCCCGCAAGAAGATCGTCCTGCTCAACGACACGGTCGCCACCCTGCTGGCTGGCAAAGCCGTGGGCCAGGTGCGGTGCTGCGAGGACTACATCGGCTTCATTTTGGGCACCGGCACCAACACCGCTTATGTCGAGAAGAACCGCAACATCACCAAACGTTCCGATCTGGATCTGGACAAGTCCCAGGTAATCAACGTTGAATCCGGCAGCTTCGCCCAGCTCCGGAGGGGAACCATCGATTTGGATTTCAACGAGTCCACCGCCAACCCGGATACCCACGTCTTCGAAAAGATGATCTCCGGGGCCTATCTCGGCCCCCTTTGCCTGGCCATGCTGAAAACCGCGGCCGCGGACGGGCTTCTCTCCGACGCGGTGGCGGAGCTGGTGTGCGGCTGGGACAGCTTGTCAACCAAGGATATGGACGATTTCCTGGGGCATCCCTTCCGGGAGGAGGGCCCTTTCGCCACGGCAATCATCGGCGATGCCGACCGGGAGCTGATCATGCACCTTTGCTCGGGGATCGTGGCCCGGGCCGCCTTGCTGACCGCCATCAATATCAGTGCCGCCGTGCTCAAGTGCGGGGGGGGCACCAATCCGCTGTATCCGGTCTGTATCAACGTGGACGGCTCCACCTACCACAAGACCAACGGCTTCGAGCTGATGGTGGAGGGCCACTTGCGCACGCTTCTGCTGGAGAAAGGCATTTACTATCAGACTATCCAGGTGGATAACGCTCCGGTCATCGGGGCGGCCATCGCCGGACTGATCGGCTAAACGCGGAGGATACAGATGAGCGTCACGAAACCCAACCCCGGCTGCCCTTGTACTTATTCCCCCTGTGCACGGCACGGCGACTGCAAAGCCTGCCGCGACTATCATCACTCCAGGGGGCAGAAGACCAGTTGCGAGAAGAAATAAGGCCTATGCCTGAAAGCGCCGGCCTTATGGCCGTGAGTTAAGAAACCACTCCTCCTGCGACTCCGCCGCTTTGGAGTGCTTGCGCCTGCTTGAACTTTCCAAAGACGGGGCCTGCCCCGCCCGTGTTGGCAGGGCTGGGCACACAAAACGGTCCAGCCGGACAGGCCAGGCATTGCACGGCGTGGCCCCGCATGGTCTATTGACTTAGCATCCCGAAGGTCCGGAGGTACCCCGGACCTGCCAACCGAGGTCGGAGTCCCACGGTGGCTGATCCCCAAGCGGATCGATGCGCGAGTGACTCGTGGCGAGGACATTCGACAGATACTTCGTGGAAGAGCCGCCGCCAGCCAAAGAGTGTAACGGCGGCTCTGCCATTATTGGACCCGGCGGGCCGGCCCCTTGTATTTTTTCGGGAGCCATGGTCTATTTAACTAGGCCCGGAGCCGATCCGGGTCTGCCGACCGAGGCCGGATGCCCACGGGGGCGGTTCGGGAAATCGAACCCAAACGCAGGTGGCGAATAAGCCCCCTGAAAAAAAGACTCCACGCGAGCCACCGCTGGCCTATGGGCTAACCGCGGTGGCTCCTATCCGACCGCTAGGCGGATCGGGTCAGTAGCCTAAACATGTGCATTAGCGGCGCAGGCCGCTAGAGTGAGTTAAGCGACTATTTCGACCCCTCCGCCTTTCTTATGCCCCCCTTGCTTCCAAGCTCTCGAGGCTGGTCCGCGGTTCCGACCACGGCGCCGCAACTGGCGGGCCAGTTCTGGGCTTGGCGGGTGACCGACAGTACGCTCTGCCAGAGCTGGCTGTTGGGGCTGATCTTGCGGCGTTCGGCGGTGGCCAGGGAGATGGGCACGTGGGTGAAGCGTCCGTGCCAGTAGCCCACCACCATGTTGGTCTTGCCTGCCATGGCCGCGTGGACGGCGTTTTCGGCCAGATGCAGGCAGAAGATGGCGTCGGTGCCGTGGGCCGGGCAGCTTCGGATCAGATAGCTGGGGTCGAAGTATTTGACCGAATACTCGATGTTGCGGGCTTTGAGGTGCTTGCCGATACGGGCCTTGAGGAAGAGGCCGATGTCCTTGTGCAGGATATTGCCGGAGGCGTCGCGGATTTCATCCTGACCCTCGAACAACTCCTGTCCGGCCCCTTCGGCCACCACGATCACGCAATGGTTCTTCTCCGCCAGGCGTTCTTCGATGGCCTTGAACAGGCCGTCGGGGCCGTCCAGCTCGAATTGGACCTCCGGAATCAGACAGAAGTTGACCACGGAGTTGGCCAGGGAGGCGTAGGCGGCGATAAAGCCGGAGTCGCGGCCCATCAGACGCACCAGGCCGATGCCGTTGTAGGTGCCCTTGGCCTCGTCGTGGGCGCTGCTGATCACCGGCGCGGCCGCGTAGACGGCGGTCTCGAATCCGAAAGTGCGCTCGGTGAAGCCGATGTCGTTGTCGATGGTCTTGGGAACGCCGATGACACTGATGGGCAGTTTGCGGATGGCCACTTCCTGGGCAATGTCGCGGGCCCCGCGCAGGGTGCCGTCGCCGCCGATGCAGAAGAGCAGGTTGATATTCATGCGATGCAGGGCGCGGACGATTTCCTCGGTATCCTGCTGGCCGCGGGAGGAGCCCAGGATGGAGCCGCCGTTTTCGTGGATGGTGTCGACCACCTCGGGCGTCAGGGGGATGGGCTGCAGGTTGTAGCTCGGCACCAGTCCCCGGTAGCCGTAGGGGATGCCGAAAATATTGGTAACCCCGTAGGAGTAGTAGAGCGTGTTGACGATGGACTTGATGACGTCGTTCAAGCCGGGGCAAAGACCGCCGCAGGTGACGATGGCCGCCCGGGTCCAGGCGGGGTCGAACAGGATGTTTTTTCGGGGGCCGGCCACCTCGAAGCGGGGGAAGTTGACCCCTTTCTGGGCCATTTTTTCCAGGGTCGGGGTGTCGTTGAAGTAGCTGACCCCGGTGGAGTCGTCCACGAAGGCGACGTGGCTGAGGGGCGAGAGGAGGGTTGGCTCGCCCACTCGCTGAATGTTGAAGTCGAGTTTGCAGATGTCCTGGTAGTTTTCCAGTTCCAAGCCAGTCATGATCCTGTCATCCTTGTTGAGGTCGCTGGCTACCGTTCGGGCGCCAGCATCTGATCTAGTGCGGCCGTGGCCTCGGAAACCTTTACGAAGGTCAGCTTGCCGAGGACCTCCTGGGGGACTTCGTCGAGGTCGCCGCCGTTCTTTTCCGGTAGCACCACTGTGTGCACGCCAGCCCGGACGGCCGCCAGCACCTTTTCCTTGATGCCGCCGACTGGCAGCACCCTTCCGCGCAGGGAGAGTTCGCCCGTCATGGCCTGGCCGGGGAGCACGGGGCGTCCGGTCAGCAACGATGTGAGGGCGGTGGCGATGGCAGCGCCAGCGGAGGGGCCGTCCTTGGGCGTGGCCCCGGCCGGCACGTGAATGTGGAAGTCGTATTGGGCCAGATCCTCGGAGGCGATTCCGAACTGGTCGCGCCGGCTGCTGACGAAGCTGAAGGCGATCTGGGCACTTTCCTTCATGACGTCGCCCAGGGAGCCGGTCAGGGTCAGCTTGCCCGAGCCGGGCACCCGGTTGGCCTCGATCTCCAAGATCTCGCCGCCGGCGGCCGTCCAGGCCAGTCCGGTCACGATCCCGACCTGCTGTTGCTTGGCGGCCATCTCCTGGAAGCGTCTGGGCGCACCCAGATACGTGGCGATATCGGTGCCTTTGAGCACGGTTTTGGCCTCGCCAGGGATTTGCGCCTCCACCAGTTTGCGCGCGAACTTTCGGCAGACGCTGCCAAGTTCTCGCTCCAGATTCCGGACGCCCGCCTCGGCGGTGTAGTGGCTGATGATGGTGTCCAGGCCGTTGGCGTTCACCGTCAGCTGGGTGGGTTCCAGGCCGTTGTCCTCCAGTTGGCGGGGCAGCAGATAGCGCCGGGCGATCTGGCGCTTTTCGTTGTGGGTGTACCCCGGTAGGCGGATCACTTCCATGCGGTCCAGGAGGGCGGACGGAATGGGGTCCAGCAGGTTGGCGGTCGTGATGAAAAAGACCTTGGACAGATCGAACGGCACGTCCAAGTAGTGGTCGGCGAAGGTGTTGTTCTGCTGGGGGTCGAGGACTTCGAGCAGAGCGCTGGCGGGGTCGCCGCGGAAATCGTTGCCCAGCTTGTCGATCTCGTCGAGCATCAGAACCGGGTTGGCGGTTTTGGCGCGGCGGATGCTTTGGATGATGCGCCCCGGCAGGGCGCCCACGTAGGTGCGTCGGTGGCCGCGGATCTCCGCTTCGTCGCGGACACCGCCCAGGGACATGCGGATGAATTGCCGGCCCATGGCCCGGGCGATGGAGCGGCCCAGGGAGGTCTTTCCCACTCCCGGGGGGCCAACCAAGCACAGAATGGGGCTTTTCTTGTCGGGCTTGAGCTGCATGACGGCCAGGTGCTCGAGGATGCGCTCCTTGACCTTTTCCAGGCCGTAGTGGTCCCGGTCCAGTACACGCCGGGCCCGGCGGATCTTCAGGATGTCCTGGCTGTAGGTCTGCCACGGCATGTCCAGCAGGGTTTCGATATAGGTCCGGGACACATTGTAGTCGGAGGCGGACGGATGCATGCGCGCCAAGCGCTTCAGCTCATGCTCGGCGGCTTCCCGTGCGGCCTTGGTCAGCGTGGCCGCCTCCAGGCGTTCGCGCAGTTCGGCAATGTCGGGGCTCTGCGTTTCCTCGCCCAGCTGTTCCTGGATGGCCCGCAACTGCTCGCGCAGGTAATGCTCGCGCTGTTGGGAGGCGAAGGCCGAGGCGACTCGGCTCTGAATCTCGTGTCCGAGCTTGAGCACCTCGCCTTCCCGACTCAGGCAGGTGGTCACCAAGGCTAGGCGTTCGCCGATGTCGACAGTGCTCAGAACCAGCAATTTCTCTTCGAGGCTTAGATTGATGGTGTCGGCGATCAGGTCGGCCAGGCGCCCATAGTCGTTGAGGTTC
>JBFJXC010000161.1:0-7969 GCA_041623325.1 Lentisphaeria bacterium
CGGGGTCTACCAAAAGACGGTCCCGGAACTGTTCACCGACTACATCCGGCCGCAGGAAAACGGCACCCGGGTCGATGTCCGCTGGCTGGCCCTGACTGACTCGGACGGATTCGGCCTGCTGGCGGTCGGCGAGCCGGCCCTGATCTTCAGCGCCCACAATTATTCGCTGGACAACTTGACCCGGGCCAGGCATCGCGGCGATCTGGAGGACGCGCACGAAGTGACCTTGAACCTGGATTACGCCATGCGCGGCCTGGGCAGCAACAGCTGCGGTCCGCCTCCCGAGGAACCATACGAGCTGCGGCCCCACGAATTCGTCTTCAGCGTGCGGCTGAAACCCTTCGCGGCAACCGAATCCAGCCCGATGGCGCTCAGCAAACGCAAGCTGGAACGCCTCGTGGACCGTCCCGAGGTTGCCTCAACGGAGACTTTCGCAACCGCCGCTAAACCGGTCCGTCCGCAACCGAAACAACAGGACCTGTTCGCCTGTGATTGAGAATCAGAGCCAAGCAAAGCTGTTTCAGGAGCTTGCCGCAGGTTCATACAGCTGCCGGGTCTGGCCCGGTTCGAACGAGTCGGTTTGCGTCGGCTTGGGATCGATGCCAAGAATCAATACGTCCGACGTTGCCGGCTGTTGCGTCTCAATGATCCGCAGCCAGTTCGGGCACTGAGGTCTGGGACACTGGCGGAGCCTTCGCACAAAAAGAGCATATCGGACATCCAGTTGTCAGTTTTCCGGCCCTAACCACCTTTCGAGCACCAGCACCGCCAGGCTGTGGCGGGGAAGGGCGATATGCCAGGTGCCGGTTTCGCCGGTCACGGTGGCGTCGCCGCGGACGGAGTCGTGTTCCAGCAGGCGATAGCCTGGGATGCTTAGCGTTCCGGCGGTCTCGGCCAGATGGCTCTGGGTGAGCATGACCGCCAGGGTGTCGCCATCTTCCCAGGAGGCGCAGCTGAACTCCAGACTGCTTAGATTCTGCCGATGGGCGTCCGCCAAAAAGCGGCCGCCGGTCAGAAAGCGCTTGAACTTGTCCCGGAAGGCGTTGGCCAGGCCGAGGTAGTTCTGGTAGTGCGGGGTTTCGGCGATGGTGTCCTGGCAGCGGTAGATCTCCACGTCGCTGCAGCAGCCTTTGAGCAGCATGAGGTTGACGCGGCGCTCCACATCCTCGTCGGTGCGGATTTCGCGGTTCGAGAAGACGACCTCGGGGAAGGCGTAGTGGAAGAACTCCTGGAAGCCGATGGCGTGGGGTTTCTGGCCCTCCTTCACGGTGGCCGGGTCGAGTTCGGCGATGCTGCCCCAGATGTGGACGAAGTCGGTGTGCTGGGCGGTGACGTCCGAGAGCCATTCGAGGCCGAAGCCCATGTCGGGGCGGCGCTCTTTCAGATAGCGGCGCAGTTCGGTCAGTTGATGCATGCGGGCTTCGTTGATTCCGGTGTAGGGGACGGGGAGGCCATGGGTGGGATCGCAGCAGGGGTACGAGGCATTGCCGATCTGATCGAAGAAGACGGAATCGACTCCCAGTTCGATGGCTTGATCGATGCAGCCCTTGAGGATGTCCAGCCAGGTTTCCGATGAGGGACAGGCTGTGGTGAAACTGCAATTGCCGAACTTGGCGGCGGTGACGCCGGGGCCGGGAAAGGCGTAATGATGCAATTCCGGCTCGCCGTTGGTTACTTTGGTGGCCAACGACAGCCCCTCGGACTTGTAGAAGTTGCTCTTCCGATCAATGAGCTGACCGTTGAAGTAGAGGATGATTTTGCCGCCCTGGGCCTGGATCTCCTTGATACTTTTCTTTAGCGTTTCTTTTCCTCCCTGGCGCTTGTCGAAGGAGTAGTCCGGGTAGCCGTTGTCCATGCCGTGGGTGTGCCAGCCGAAGAGAAAGAGAGTGTCGATGCCGGCCGCCCGGGCGTCTTCGAAGGGCTTCTGCAGGCCGTCGTAGGGAAACAGGACCCGTCCGAACTGGGTGCGCATGATGATGCGCTGCCAGCCGTTGGATTCCAGAATGGGCTGCGGGCGGTCCGGCACCTGATACCAGTTGTCGGCCCAGCGGCGGTACTTGTTCGCCGCCACCCGCCATTCGCCGCGATACGGCGACAGAACATGGTCGTGGCACTGGTAGGTTTGCCCGGTTTTCAGATGGGGGATTCGCGCCATGACCATGTTGAAGTCACGGTTGTGGTCCAGCTCCAGGATGTGGGCGGTCAAATCGAAGGTGTTGTCGTGGCAGCCGATGTAGAGGCCCTCGTGTCCGCGGTCGGTCACCATGCAGTTCATGGCGTTGGTCGGATAGCAGTTCACGTCGCGGATGTAGGTCTGGTCGATCCCTTTGAACTGGGTGTGGGCCTTCAGGATTTTGGCTTTGACATCCCGGAAGTACTGTCCGCCGGTGTAGGTGGTCACCACGCCCTTGATCGACTCTTCGCGGATGGCCAGAAGGGGGAAGTGCACTTCTTTGACGATTGCGCCGGGCTGCCGGTTGGCGACGGACACGCCGGTGGTCAGCTGGTCGCCGTCGAGGGTAAGGGTCACGGTCAGTTCCAGATCCAGGCATTTGCCGCTGAAGCGCTCCCGGATATCGGTGTGCCTGATGGTCATCCGATCATCTTCGGTGGAAATTTCGGCCGGAGTCTGGCCGGGGACCACTTCGATTTCCAGGCACTGGTCGTCCTGCACGATCAGTCGCCAGAAATCGTGGCAGCGCAGATAGTTCTCGCCGTGGTCCTTGTTGAGGAGTTCAAGTGGGCGGCCGCAGTCGTCCACCCGCATGAGGATCTGGTTGTTTTCGAGGCAATGGGTCATGTTCAACTTCTCTGTGATCTCTGTGGTGAATTATTTGTAGTCAGCAGTCAATTCAAAAAACGGGGTGGGCCCGTTCTTCAGGGCGCCGGTATCGATGTCGATCGTCAAACTGCCGTTTTCATAGGTCATGGGCAGTTTTTCTCGGCGCGAGCCGTCCAGGTTCAGGGCGTAGAGCGACAGTTCCGCGCCGTCGCGGCTTTTCAGGCTCGCTTTCAGCTTGCCGGTTTTCATCAGGATGGGCAGCTTCCCCGGCTTGATCATTTGGGTGCGATTATACGACAGTTCCATGCCGCTGTTGGCGACCTCGGTCGCATAGATCAGCACCATTCTGTAGCTGGAGGCCAGCGGCTTGCCGTCCATCGCGCAGACCGCAATGGTCGCGGGCACGCTCGACTCCCGAACCGCAAGCGCTTTGAGGGCTTCGGATTTCCCTGCGGGCAGGCTGACCGCTTCCGTACGCGGCGTCAGCACCTTGAGCAGGTTTTCCTTGGAGCGCATGATGATTTCGCCCGTGTCGCTCTGGAATACCCCTTGCGCCGGGTCGCTGATGTTTCCGGCGGGAAGCAGCCCGGCCTGTTTCAACTTGACGACCGCCTCGTCAAGGGAGAATGAACCGTCCTTGGAGTCGATGATGGAGGTGGCCCATTCATCCCCGCCGATGTCCCCACCGCCTGCCGGGGTGATGGCCATGGCCGTCGTGGAGGGCTGTTGGGGCACTCCCTGGGGTTTGGGCAGCTCGGGAAAGGCCAGGCTGAACCCGGTCATCAGGGCGAGTTTGCTTTGATCGCTGTTGACAGGGCGGTCGCTGTTATTGTTGGCGTTCAGGAACTGCTTCGACAGGCGCAGCTCCAGATTGTTCAACGATTTGGTCACGTCTCCCCGTTGGAACAGACAGCCGGCGAGAAACTCGTTGGCTCTGATAATGGGGGAGGTTCCGCAGGTGAACTCTCTGATGGGCAGCGTGTCGACTTCAAGTTCAATGGGGCTGGAATGGATCATGATCGAGCCGAAGTCCTGAAGTGCGGAGTAGGCTCCGAAGAGCAGTCCGCACTCGTATTGATAGCGATTCCAGAAGGCATGGTTGAACTCGGTCACCAAGAACGGCCGCCCTGCCAAACGGGTTGTATTGATGCCTCTCCAATAGTCGGCACTTTTTTGAATGGAGCTGGCCTGCTCCACTTGGCCATTGTATGGATGACAGAAGTAGCCGTTCATCTCCACCGCCTGGGCTTGCTCCCAGCGGGCGGCGCTGTAGATCAGCTTCTTGGAAAAGTTGTACTGGGTGACCAGACCCGGATAGCCCGTTCCGCGCACCACCTTCTCGAACCAGGCGGCGTTTTCTCTGGCCCTGTCCCCGATGAACAACGAGAACTGGTTGGCCAGCTCGGGCTGGTTGCCGCGCATCTCCGGAACCGGGGCGTTGGCCAAGGGCTCGCCCTTCAGTTCCCGGGTCAGTGTCTGGTCGGGCTTGCCATTGAATTTCGTGTTCAGCCAGGCCCGCCATCTGGTCTCCACGATGCGGCGGATTTCGGGGTCGGCCTCGATGATCTGGGGAATCTTACGCGGCCCATTCTCCTGTTCGTTGTAGAACTCGACCACCGCGAAGGCGGGATCGTCCTTCCAGGCCAGGCCGGTGTAGGGATTGACGTGGTTCAGCAGGTATTCAGCCCCGAATTTCCAGTGGGTGCGTTCCGACTCCTCCCCCATGAACGCTCTCAGCTTGTGTTCGTTGCGCTTCTTGAACACCTCGCCTTTGAAGGAAAACGGACTGTAGTACAAGCCGTAGGAGGCGATGACAAAGTGGACGTAGATGCCCTGTTCCTTGAGCTGGGCGAACAGGTAGTCCCAGCGCCGCAGATATTTCGGATTGAAGGCCATGTCGCCATCTGCGCCCGAGGTCAGGGCGCACTCGAGCATGTTGGTGCGCAAAATGCGGTAGCCCTGGCGCCGCGCCGCCACGGCGAACCGCCGGGCGCGCTGCTCGAATTCCTCCTCGCTGTGATACTGCCAGACCGAACGGGGCACGCCATTGAACCCGCGCAGACGGACCGCCAGCGCCGGATTATTCGCAAACGCAAATGCGCCATCGCCGTTCACAATCAAGCGTCCATGTCTGCCGGCTGGCGCGTCAACCAGGGCGGACAAGTCCAGCGCGCTGCCTTCCTTGACCTGCAAAGACGACAGGTCGACCGCCTTCCAATCGGCATTTTCCGTGAAGGTTATCGTATGCCGGGCTGGTGCAGCGGCCTTGGGGGAGGGAATGCCGCAAACAAACCTCCAACCTTTCGAGCCGCTCAGAACCCGCACCGCGATCAGGTTTTTCCCCTTCTGGGTGGGCAAGTCGAACACATGGTCGCTGGGCAGAAAGGTGTTGACCTTGTTGCCGCCCTTGATGGTACTGTAGGCTTTTTGGCCGTTCACATAAACTTCCATCCACCAGTCCGCCGCCATGCCGATTCGCATCGTGCCCGCTTGCTCGCACTGGAACTCGTTGTAGAGGATGGCCGTGTCGCCTTCCTGGAACGTCCCCTTGGCCAAAGCGCCCAGGTCGATCGAATCGTTTTGGAGCGTCACCGGGCGCGGATCAACTTGCAGACCGCTACGAGTCGTCAGAGATGGGGGGATGCTTGCATAGGAAGGCGGAGGCGCCACCCCCAGAAAAAGCGTCCAGGACTTGCCGATCTGCAGATCCGGCGAGCTTTCCAGAGACACGTCGGCCAGCGTCAGATCCAACGCCGGGTTGGCCCCGAAATACAGGCGCAGGGTGCGGGGGCGTTCCGGCTCGAAGGCCCCCTGGGTATTTTTCTTGATATCCAGGACGATCTCGTAGTGATGCTGCTGGGGGCTGAGCTTGATCCAGCCGCGATAGTAGGTCGCATACGGCGGATTGCTGGTGCCGTAGACCACCTCGACCACCGCCGCGGACGTGGTCGTCGCCTGGAAGGAGAGATTGTATTTAGTGCCGATTTCCAGCAGGATGTCGTTAGTAAGTTGGAGGTCGTACTTTCGGGTCTCGAGTTTGGGGTGCCGGATCCCGGCCTCCCCGTTCTCTATCTTGATGGTGCCGCCTGCCGATGACACGGATTTGGCAATGCTGGGCCGCCAGCCGCTCTTGCTCGAAAAGCCGGTGTCCTTCAGAAGGTTTGCGGGCGCCGCCTGGCCGACCGCCGCCGTGAAGCAGGAAAGGGCCAGAGCCAGGGTAGTAAGCCGGCTAAAAGTAATCGGGTCAACAACCAATTTGGGCCTTTTGGGCATGCTTTGTGACGGGGTGGTTTTCATTTTAAGTGGGACTTTTCTTTTGTGGGTAAAGGGCATCGACGCAACGACCCAATGACGCCGTGACTCGGACGGTCGGAGGCTTTTCCGGTAGGGCAACGGTTGGATTGTGTTTGCGTCCGCCTGAGTCGTTGAGTCGTCTAGTCGTTGCGTCGTCGTTTGTATTCCTGTCCGGCTTGGGTGCACCGGGGCCCGGCGCACCTACTTGCCGCGAAATCGTCTCACCGCTGTAGTAACTGCATGACGTCCGTGTAGAGCTTGTTCACCTGGTTGCAGTTTCCGAAATCCTGCCAGATGGTGCTGACGCCTTTTGACGAGGCATGCCCGTCCCCCCACAGGAAATTGGCCTGCCGGTTGTGTCGGACCTGGATGTTGTTGCTCAAGCTGTACTTCTGATAGCCCCTTTTGTATTGATTCCACGTGCTGTCGTCGGTCGTGAATACCGAATCGGCCAGAAGCAGGGCCTTGGTCGGCTGCGAATAGCGGGCCACGTCGAGAAGATGGGCTGTTTGACCGCCACCAATATCGGCTGCAATGAAGGCACCCTCGTTGTCAGCATCAGGTTGATAGTAGTACTTGCCCCAGGAATACAGCTTGATGCCGTAGGTCAACAATGGGCTGACGAATTTTTGGGGATAGGTGCTGGGGCAGACAAAGCAGTCGTTGCTGCCCATGTAGGCTTCCTCGATCAATGGCCGAGTCCAATGGCAAAGGGAGGTGCCTTGTGTATAGGTGAGTATCCTGCCCTCGTAGTCGTTGGAGTAAAAGGAAAATGCCATGCCAGTCTGTTTGAGGTTGTTGGTGCACTGGATGGCCGTGGCTTTGTTGCGGGCCTGCTGCAACGCCGGCAATAGCATGGCCGCCAGAATGCCTATGATCGCAATCACGACCAGCAGCTCGATCAGCGTGAACGCGTTTTGTCTCGTCTTCATCTTCGTTTTCTCCTTTGTTGGGTTTGGGTTATTGCAGCGAGATCAGGCTGCGCCGGATCAGTCCGGACAGTTCGATGCGGCCGAACGGCACAGAGGGATGCTTGACCAGATCGTCGATCCGGTCGAGAACGGCGTGGGAAAAGGCTTGGTAGTCACTTTTGATGTAGATGGTTCCGGGATGCATCTCGCCGTTGGCGAAAATTTTGAGGTCCTGTCCGGGATGGTGTCCGGCTTCGTTGAGCTTCCCGATAAAACTGCCGATGTTCCGGAAGCCGTCGATTAGCACTGCGTCCGCAGTCGTTTCCTTCAGAATGACGCGGATGGTATCGTCGTGCCCGCCGGTCAGATGCCGCACATAACGGAAGTCGATGCCATGTTCAGAGGCAGCCTTCTCGCCGCCGTCTTTGAGTTTTTTGCCCCAGGAATGGTCCGGATCGCCGCCGGCAACCAAGGCGACCTGGCGGCAGCCGGCTTCGGCGGCGGCCTGCACCATGAAGGCGGCGCGTTCGCCGGTGTTTTCCACAATCTGATTGGGCGGAGGCGGCCCGGTCAGCTCCAGATCGGTGTCGCCGATTAACACGACCGGAAAGGGCAGGGCCGCAAACAGCGAGGCCGAGTCCTTGGTATAGACCTGAGTCAGAAGGCAGTCGGGCCGAATCTCCCGGATCTTGTCGAGTTCGTACCGGACGATATCGGGCGTTAACGAGGAGATCAGCCGCGTGCTCAAATTGATGTCTTGCCAAATGTCATGGTTCGAAACCGACAGCACCTGGGAGGCATAATCGGTAATGTCCGGGTTGTCGATCCCCCGCGAGGCCAACAGCCAATATTCACGATGCTGGGAAATGGTCTGGGCGTTGACAAAGATTCCAACCCTGGGCTCCCGCACGATCAGGTTCCGCTGCGCCAAGAGGTCGAGCGCCGATTTTACCACCTGCTGGCTCACATCGAAGCCACGGGC
>JBFJXC010000162.1:0-7951 GCA_041623325.1 Lentisphaeria bacterium
ATCGTGATCGGGGTCGATGGGCATGTGGAGGCCGGTCAATTCTCGGTGGTGCAGAGAAAACCGACATCAGAACCCTGAACCACAGGACTCCATATTCGATCACGAGCGCGATTACGAGCGCGATTACGAGCGCGATTACGAGCGCGATTACGAAGGTTCTGGAACTCGAAACCGATGGCGTTCAATTTTACAGCGACGCAAGCTTGCAGCACTGAGCTCTGGCAAACCGTGCGACAGGGGGTGTCCTCGTCGTCAATGACAATCTCCTGGGGGTCTTTGTGCTCTTCGGCTTGTTTGGCCCTCATGCCGCGCGACTTATTGGAGTACCAGCCGAAATAGTGGATGGTGTGGACACGCGGCTCGGGAATGTGCTGTCCCGCTTAGCGGAATCGGCCAAAAAATCGAGCGGATCGAACACCTGACGCCGAGCGCAGCGAGACAGCCCGCCTGGAGCGCAGCGGAAGAGCGGGAATGATCCCGCGAAGCGGGTGAACGGCAACTTGCGGGAAACACCGCTCTTCAGGTTGTCGCGGGCCGGGCCGGGAAAACGCCGGCAACCGTCATGCTCGGTCTTGTCGTCTGTCGCTAGGGCATGGTGAAGACGAACTGGCGATGCGGGACGTCTTCGCACACGTCCTCCTGGGTATGACTCGCCAATTCGAGGATGCGCTTCTGGGCGCAGCAAGGACAAATGCAGTCTCGCATACTTCTGCCGCAGTTTCCGCCGCGAGCATGACCTGAGCCCCACGGCGTACAGACATCTCCATGATTGATCAGGCAAGTGCCTGAAAATGGATGATCCAATCATCATAAATCAAGCCAATAGCCTCTTGCAGGAGGCGAGGTCCAAGAGGTCTGAGCCACGGTTAGTCAGCCCCCATGATCCGCTCGCAGCGCGCGGCGAGTTCCTCGACGAAACGGGGCATGTAGGTGTCGCCGAACGCGGAAGCGTGGGGCATGACCAGCAGATTGGGGGCGGTGCGCAGTGGCGAGTCCTCCGGGAGAGGTTCCCGCTGAAACACATCCAGGCAGGCGGCGGCGATGTGGCCTCCGGCAAGAGCCGCCGCCAGGGCATCCTCGTCGATGGCGTTGCCGCGCCCCACGTTGCTGACGGTGGCATGGGCGGGCAGCAGGCCGATGCGGCGGGCATCGAGGATGCGGTCGGTCGCGGTCCCGCTGGGCAGCACCAGCACCAGATGGTCGGTGTCCGGCAGGATCGCGTCCAGTTCATCAGGTGTAATCAGGCGGTCTTCCGGACCAAACCAGTCCGGCAGCGCCACATGACGGCGCCGGATACCGGTGATGCGCACGCCGAACGGCTTGAGCAATCGCCCGGCCCATTCGCCAATATGGCCGAATCCCAGAATAGCCACGTGCGATCCCCGCAGCGGTCGCATGCGCTGGGCAAGCAATGCCTTCGGCCAGGGATCTGCTCCGGCCGTCCACGCCGCATCCAGAATGCCCCGGGTCATGCTCAGAATCATGGCCACCACGGTCTCGCCCATCAGCGGCCCATGGAATTCCCCGTAGGTGAGGCGCACGTGCTGCGGTGGATTGATCCGGAAATAGTCCCGGCCGGCGGCCGGGGTGGCAATCCAGCGCAGTCTCGGCGCATCGGCGAACCACTCCTGCTCAAAGCTCCACGTCAGAGCGACATCCGCCGTGCGCAGCGCCTCGCGGAAGGCCGCTTCGGTCTCGCAGCACGTGACCCGGGCATCCGGCAGAAGGCTCTCGAGCAAAGCCCGGTCGGGCGCGCGGAAGCGAAAACACGGAACATCGCGGCTGGTGAGATAGGTGGCAATCTGTAGCATATGAGTCCGCCAGAGCTTGGAGGTGCAACGCATGGTCCCGGAGGGGGAATGCTAATTACTAGGCTGAACGTCGGTGCCTGTCCAGCAATTACCAACCGGACGAAGTTCAGTCCGGTTTGAATAGGCCTGTTTTGGAAACGGGCCCTTATTTTGAGTGGACTCAACAATTATCGCACAATTTGTCTGAACAATCCAATTCAGGCTATTGCATTAGGGTGTGGACCAGACAACCGGCATAGACGCGGTGTCCGAAATCGTTCGGATGGTTGACTCCGTTGCCCGTTAGGCTCATGAAGCCCTTCCGGCGCACCAGCTCTGCCCATACCGAGCGCACGTCGCAGACGACGACTCCCATACCGGCCAGACTATGAAGCGCGTCGTGCATGGCCTCCCTCAGCTCTGGTTTAGCCAAATTCCAGGCCTTATGGGGCGACATTCCCGACACCAAGACAAACTCGGCCTCGGGGACCTTCCCCCGGACCCGCGCCATCAACTGCTTGATGTTTTCGTGGAAGGTTTCGACGCCGAGATGATCCGACGCATCGTTCATGCCGAAGGCGATGATCACCAGGTCCGGATTGCACTCACAGACGGACTCGGCCTGCTCGAGCCCCCAGAGCGAATTCATGCCTCCTTTTGAAAGGTTGCCAAACCTGACGTCGACGCCATACCGTTTGGAAATGGCTTCAACGGCGAGGTCCCCGTATGCCGGCTGAAAAGGGGGCACACGGACCACCCCAGAAGCGTTTGCCCCTCTTGAAATACTGTCTCCCAGCAACACGACTGCCACGCCCTGCCCCGTTGCCAGCCGCTTTGAAAAACGCGGCAAGCGGTCTGCCTGAGAGGCCGGGATGGGTCCCGTCCACTGGTCGTCGGTCTCGTAGTCCACGAAAAGCTGGAGATCGTGAAAGTAATGCCCTTCGCTGAAAAGCAGATACCGTTGTCCATCCGCATGGCGCTCAATGCTGCGTTCCGTGGCCGTGGCCGGGAACAGCTCTTTTTCGGCGAGCCAGGGGAGTGCGGCGTCAGCCATCGCGTGGATCTGCGCCCTATCACAGACAAACAGTTCACTCGGCAGCGTCTCTCCTCCGGCGGTCGTCACCTTTAGGAGTCGCGCCGGTTTGTACAAGAGGGAGGCCGTCAGCTGTTGGCTGCCTTCTTTTTTCACAAGCAGTATAGGTTCCCGGCGCATGCCGCCTTTTACGTCCCAAACCGGCCGCCAGCCACCGGCACGCCAGTCGTCCACCCGGCGGCGAGACGACGCATCCGGCGATTTCCCTTGAGCCGGAATGACATCCATGCGTTCCAGTTTGTTCTTCATATCCATCATCTTCTATTTTGCCAGCAGGATGGCATCCAGCTGCATGGTCTGGAGTTTGGCAAGCTGGGCCTGCGCATCCTGTTCCACCGCCGCCTCGCTTTGGCCGCCGAGAAGGGGCGTGTCTATTTGACGACTGTCGTCCCAAAAGGGCGTTGCCACCGCCTCAATTCGATGGCGACCTTCAGCACAGGCGGAACGGACAGCACCGCCTGTGCCCAGGTGAAACTCGGGAATGGACAGTCGTTGACGGGAACGCCGGTCGGCACGCAGATGACGTGCAGTTCTCCTTGTGGGACAGTTTTCGCCAGAGTGACGATGAATGTCTGCTCCGGGCCGGTATTGGCCGCCAGGCCAACCGCTTGGTAGAGCGCCTGTTGCTGGGTGACCCCGAGCCAAACCTTGCCCCCCAAACCACGGCTCCAAGATGTTTCCACACAGACCGTATCCCCCTTTGCCGTCACCTTGGAAATGACGCCGCCTAACGGTTCTCCAGGCAATGCATGATTACAGGGATTTGGAATGCCAACCATGGTGATTTACCGAGCTTTCTTCAATGGGTAATATTTCGTCGATCAACAGCTTTATTTGGCAACGATCGCGAAACAGTCGAGTTGAAGGGCTCTCATGCCGGGGCCGCGGGAAAGCACGCCGGTGTTTTTCTCGGCGTCTCCACCCATGAGTTTGGTGTCGATCTTGTACTCCCGGCTTCTGCCTTTGGCGCGAATGGTCAGGGAGTGGCGGCCGGCGGCGACGGGACCGATGTCGGCGGAGACCCAGCCGACCTTCAGGTTGTCTTTGGCGAGCCCCGCATTCCACGGGGTCAGGTGCATGGCATCCGCAACGGGGCTGTCCGCCGTGAATTCGGCCACCTTTTTGCCGTCGATAAAAACCGCCAGGTCCATGGTCGGCGCGATCATTTTTCTCAGCCAGAAGGCAGCTTGGTCGAGCGGCTTGTGGACCTTGATCGCATAGACGGTTTCGAAGTGTTTGCCTTTGGGGGGAGCAAAGTGGGTGTTAACGCCAATGGCGCGGCCTTCGCTGTAACGGCTGTATCCGACAAGGGACGGCTGGGTGAAGGTGGTGGACTGGAAATGTTCGGCCTCGCACCAAACCGCGACAGTTTCCGGTTTGGCACCCCGCGGCAGCCAACGGTAGTAGGCAGGTGAATTGCGTTTCAGAATCTCCTCTTTGGAGACGCCTTTGATGATCACCACGTCCGGCTGCTTTTCGGAGTTGTAGTAATAGCCGTTGGGAAGATGCGACGGGCGGTTTTTCGTGAGCTGTTGGTGCTCGGGCCGAACCAGAGTGAGCATGTTATTTTTTATCGCGACCGCCTTGCCTTCCAGAGAGCTGACCTCAACCCCGGCCGGAAGCGTTATGGTGGCGGTTTTCTTTTCGACGCAGGTCCACAGCATGATGCTCTTGTCCGGCAGCACGGCGGCATTGGCGGTCTCGGTTTGGAACACCTCGTAGCCCAGCACGTTCTTTCGGAATTCGTTTAGTCGGTCGGGATTGGAACTGGCTGGGACGACTCCGATCCCCTGTGAAGTAAAGCCGTCCAATTCATTCTTCCCCGAAGCGGTCAGCAGATATCTGGGCACGTCGGTGGCGGTCTCCCGAAGTTCGCGCTTCTGCATGGGTGTCAGCAGCGGTTCGGCGACGAGCAACCCCTTCCAGGCGGAGGAGGGATTGAGTGCGGGAATAATCCAGCGGCCATCCGGGGCCATCCGGATTTGGGCGGAGCGACCCATGTAATTGCCGTCCATGTCATAGCTCCGGTTGGTGCCGCCGACAATTTCCCGTTCTCTCAGGTGCGCCGGATACCAGCCGTACATCTCGGGCCGGTAGGCGAGCAGACGGTTGGCGGGATTGCGATAGATTTTCGCCAGGCTTGCCAGCCATTCAAGCTGGCGCGGATCCCGGGTGATTTCCGTGGTGAAGAACCGACCGGGGTCCGGGTCGAAGCTGAACCCGAAGTGATAAAAGCCTTTGGCGCCCAGCATCATCAGCTGGTCGACATCGTGCAACATCTGCAAGCGGTCCATGTAGCCGCAGTAGTATTTCTGTCCTTCGAAGGCGGCGGCGGAGCTTTCCGTAACCGGACACCATTGGTTGCGGGCTGCTTGGAGAACCTCCCCGTAGACGACGGCGGAATTGTGATAGGCCAGACTGTCGCCGTAGCAGTAGCTTTCCATGCCGACGCCGTCGAATCCGCCTGTTTTACGGTCATTCACAAACCAGTCGCTGAACCACACGTTGTGTTTCACGACTACCGGGACATCCGCAATGCTTTTAAGCACATTGGCCATTCGGTTGATAATGTCGCGGCAGACCTTGCCTCTGAACTCCTTCAGGTCCCGAAGAGCCTGCAGGTTGTTGGTTCTGGTTGAATATTCGGCAGTGGTGTCCGGATCGAGCCAGAGTGTACGGTCATTTCCATGCCAGATGGGGATCAGCCGGGCCGCGGTTTTGAAGTCGGCAATGGCCTTGCCCGACGTATTCCAGATTTTATTAAGGTTGGCGATGGTCGCATACCGGGAGCATAGATAGCTTCCATATGCCGTTCTGAACTCGGGACAGGTCGGGATCGCGGTGGGTCTGGCGTGCATTTCATTGCCAAAGGGGTCGATGAAGAAACGAAAGTTAGCGCCCAGCTTCAGACCCCCGTAGGTCGCCCGCACCTTGCGGATGTATTCATCGATGCCGGGGAGGTAGCCTACCGGGTCCCAGTAGGGAATTTCACGCTCGAGTATGTAGGTAAAGACGGAATTCTTCGGGGCCCCCTTCCGGAAGGCGACTTGGGTATCGGAGTCCAGCGAGTGAACCGCCACGATACCGCAATCCAGCAGCTTGTTTTCCGGGGTAGTGAGGGTCCAGATGCATCGTGCGGGCGGAGTTATTTTCAGCTTCTTCCCGATTGGAGTGAAGCCGATTCCATTTCCCCCGGTTTGCATCGTTACGGTGTATGCCTTGCTTTGGTAAAAGCCGGTTGACATAACCGCCGGAAAATTGGCAAGGCTAAGGCCATACTTGATGCCGAGCCCTTCGGTTATGTTGACCACCTTGCGCAGATGGTTCGGGTTCGAGTGCGGAAAGAAGCCATTGTAGTAGACATCGCCGATGCCATACTGCTTCAAAAGCTGCAGGCGTTTCTTGATAATGTCGAATCCATATTGATGGTTTGAATTTCCCTCAGCATCCCCGGTTTTCGATTCCCAGGTCACGCGAGTGTTCATCATGCCGCCAAACGGAATAAACGGTTTCCCATCCCAGATCAGGACATTGTTCTCGGAAACGTACCACGGGTGCGCCACTGCGGCCGTGTCCCGGAAGACTCCCCAGGCCGAGGGCCTGGCCGTGGCCTTCCCGTCGCGCTTCGAGACGTCGAAATAGGCCGGTTGACAGTATGAAAACGCGGTGTCGAACGGCAGACAGGTGACGGTAATTTTGCCGGCGGGGAGATTTTCGGGTACGTCCACGGTCACCATCATTCGGGCGCTTCCGCCAGGGGCTTCGAGGTGTTTCACCGCATACAGGGCCTCGCTGCAGGTGAATGCCACCATGTAGCGGCCGCGCCAGGCTTTGTTCCAGACGATCTCGAAGCTGATGTTGTCGCCGACGACCAATTTCTCGATCCGGCCGTGAAGAAGATTCTTGTCTCCTTTATCATCGATCGTCTTATTGAGAGCCTCAAGCATATCCTGCAGCTTGTCCACCGCCTCTGTATCGCTTTCGGCCTCGGACTGAAACTTGGCAGCCCGGGCCAGAACGTCGGTCGTCGGCGTCCGGTTTTCGGGCAGAGCAGAAACCGCTTTTTCGATCTGGCTGTGGATGGTCCGAGCCTGCTCCGCGGGGGAAAGCTTGCCTTTGGGGACAAGCTGCTTGTCGAGAGTCAGCAGCAGGGCGTCCTGAACAAAGTAGTGGTAGTCCCCATGGGAGCGTTTGCCAGTCAATTCAAAGCGCAAGCTGTGCTTGCCTTTGGACAGTCTGACGGTTCCCCAGGAGCACCAGTCGAGGGGGAAGGTGCGGTTCCAGACCTTCCGGTCGACGCGCTTTCCCGGCTTCCACTCCTGCCACGGTCCGTCGTCCAGGCGCCACCTGGCAGGCGACGACCATTCGGGGTCGAAGGTCCTTCCCCATAGGTAGTAATTGCCGGCCGGACCGTTGTTCTCGAACGCCATCTCAAAAAACGGCTGTTCCGGAATTGGTTTATCCGGCATGATCGCAATTCCGTGCATGTTGGACGCGGTCGGCCACGACACGGTCATGTTGAAATTGTTCGCTTGGGGCTTTTCAACCCAGATGTAGGGGGAGGCCGATGTTGTCAGCCCGGTCAAGATGGCCAGGCAGGCCAACAGATTCTTGAAACGCATCATTGTCGGGTCTTTCTGCTTGTGTAACAGCTGCTTACTTGCTGGCATTAAACAGGTATTTTAGGGGGTCCCAGCGGCGGGGAAGGCATAGTCGCTGTGGTTGTACCATAAGCTACCGTTGTAGAAGAACGGCGTCATCTGCTTGAGATGGCACCACTCCACGCGGCCATCGGCCAGCAGAATATTGGCGCCTTTGCATCTGCCGCTGGCAAACGTGGTGAACGAGGGGTTGTCGGCAAGGAACTGACGCTTTATCCCAGTTCCATGGTTGTTGCGCCACACACCGGAGTAGGTGTAGACTACGTCCATCATCATGGTTGCCCGGTCATTGTTCTTCGACAGACGCGGATTGCAGATGTAGCCTTGGCTGTTAGTCATTCCGATGAAACTGGGGTAGTTGCAGTACCTGTCGAGGGGCCGGGTGTTCGACGGGTCATCCAAGGGCA
>JBFJXC010000163.1:0-7939 GCA_041623325.1 Lentisphaeria bacterium
GATCTGGTCGCCGAGACCGCTGCTGAGGCCGCGGGCGCCGAACTTGGAGGCACAGTAGATGGGGGCGCCCGGATTGGTGCGCTGTCCGGCCATCGAGATCAGGGTCAGGATATGGCCCTTGCCCTGCTGCTTCATATGCTTGAGAGCTTCACGCGAACAGAGGAATACGCCGGTCATGTTGACGTCGACCATCTTCTGATAGGTTGCCAGGTCGGTTTCGGAGATATCCGGGGTGGGCAGACCCAGCCCGGCGTTGTTGAGCAGGATGTCGACCGGCCCGAAGACCGTTTCGCACTGTTCGAAGGCGACTTTGACCGCGTCCTCGTCGCTGACGCTGCCGACGACGTAGTCGAAACTGCCGGCTTTGACTTCGCCTTTGACCGCGTCCAGGTTGTCTGCCGAAATGTCGATGGAAAACACCTTCGCCCCCGCTTCGGTCAGGACCTTGGCCGTGGCTCTGCCGATTCCGCTGCCCGCGCCGGAAATAAAGATGACTTTGTTTTCAAGGCCCATTTTCAGATCTCCTTGTTGAGTGACCATTTCTCATGTTTGACTTCTATCACATACTTTCTGCCGGAGAAAGTTTCGGTTGCTATCATTCGGTTATCCTCCAGGACAAGGTTCCAGTTTTCATCCGAACCCTCGAGGGAAATGTTCGTGTCGCTCAAGTGCCTCAGATGCCACGAAGCAACCGGACCATAATCGTCCAGCGCGATCGCGTGAATACGCTGGAAAGCTGTGGCTTCTTCACAGGCGGTCCAGGTGAAATGCAGTCCGCTACCCGACGCGCCCTCACCTCGCTGATTCGGCAGGGGATGGTACGCGTCATGGATATAGCCGTAATTCGGGCCCGTCGGTTCGGCCGGTCCGATGTGGAACAGCTTCATGCCCGCACCGCCCCGGCGCGCCACGATGCGATCCGGATGAATCAGTTTGTATTCGAGTTCTCCGTCGCGGTTGTTCAACAGCCAATTCCAGCAGGCTTTAATCGGCTGTGAGGACTCGATCCTGTCGATCACGAATACGGCATGCTCGCCGCACAGGACCGTGAAGCGTTCGAACTTCTCGATGGCGTCGTCATAAGCCCCGGCCGCGTCGGCGCCGAATACGCTGACGTCGTCCGCGCGGGCCGCGATCAGCTGCTTTGCTTTCCTGTCCAGGGGGGCTTCGGGGAGTTTTGCGGCGTCAATCCGCCGCTGCCGGATCCGGTGCTGCTGGAGCGTTCCGGCCCCCGTCTTGAACGTGCAGGTATTGTGCGCCCGGGTCGAACAATCGTTTTCGCGAATGACGTTTCGGTAGCAGGAATGACCGGGATCGGCCAGGATACGCTCTTTGTTGTGAACCAGGATAAAGCTGTTCAAATCCGCATGCAGATGACCGGGGGCGTAGAGTCCGTCCGCTGCGCCGCGGAAGGCGAGGATCGTCCGATTCTCGTCCTCATCCCAAGAGTTTCGGGCCAGGCAGTCGCCGTTGCTGTAGCAGGCGGTCAGCGGCAGTTTCGCCCCATCAGGCGTGACCGGTTTAGCCGCCTGGGGGTAGTAAAGCATGGACAGGAAACTGTAGCGGTTGACGAATCCGAATGAGTTAAGATAAAACGGCCCCTGGCCCGGGTTTTGGATGTAGAGTTTGTCAAACATCCATCTGGCCAGTCCCGCGATTTCCGGTTGGGAATCTTTAACGCGTGCGGAGATGTGCATAAGCAGGTCGGGGGCGGCCCCGAAGATTGCCGCGCTGTCGTTGAAGTTGGCCGACCGAGGACGCGGATGCGGCCCCCAACCGTCCAACGGCTTGTTGTAGAAATAGCTGTGGACAAACCACTTTACTGCCTTGGCGTAAGGCTCGATTGAAATGTCTGCCGCCAGCTCTGGCTTGGCCCGGACCAGGCTCTCATAGGCGTACATCAACCCGAAATAACAGTAGTTGCTGTACTGGAGCGATTCCGCGTAGCTGCCGTCCGGCTGAATCACGTTCAGGCACAAGTTGTATTCCTCTAAGGCGTAAGCCAGTGTTTCTTCATCGCCAAGAACCGCCGCGGGCACGGCCAGTCCGGCCAGCAGGATGCAGCGCCAGTTGGCCAGATGCGTATTGCGCTGGATCCATTCCCGGCAGAGCGGGATCGCGACGTGTTGCAGTTTTTGCCTGATCTCTTCCTGTTCATCTTCAGTAAAGATTTCCGCGCAAAGATCATAGGAGACCGAGACGGCGATGGAAAGATGGGTCGTTTCCAGGTTGCCTGCCTCCGGGTGATCGAGCCGTTTTCGGAAGAAGGGCCCGACCCAGTCGTCGTCGGGTCGCCGGACCAGTTCCAGGGTTGTACTCCGGAGCCAGGATTTTACGGTTTCGTTTTTGCCGCCAGCGCGGTATACCCATGCTGCCTCGGTTACATATTCGGCGACGTGGTGCCACCATTCCGTCGTCGTATCATGACTCAGAAGTCCGGGGTTCTCACAGTATTTTTTTACCCGGCCCAACATGGCCCAGTAAAGACTGGAATAGTTTCGATCCGATCTTTTCTGGTTGATCTGGTCAATGTCGGTTTGTGTCAAAAAGATACTCATGCCATTACCTTGGAAAGGTCTTCCTTTCTTCTCAATCACTTCCACAGGTCTCATGCCGCTGCTGCATTGCCTGTTGTGGTATTGTCCCAATTATGATTCGCTCATCACCTTGGCCTTGGCCACGGTGAGGGCCGAGTCGGGGGTCTGGCCGCCGTAAAATTTTTCGATCTCGTCGGCGAGGCACTGCCAGCGCTGTTCGAACTCGATGGAGTTGTTGGCGCGGTGCGGGGTGATCAGGACCCGGTCGTTGCGGCGCAGGGGGCTGTCGTCCGGCAGCGGTTCGGTCTCGAACACGTCCAGAGCCAGGTAGATCTGCTTGGATTCGACCGCCTCGACCATGGCGGCCTCGTCGACCATCTTGCCGCGGGCGATGTTCACGAACAGGGCGTTCTCCTGCATCAGATCGAACTGCTCCTTGCCGACCATGTGGTGGGTGGCCGGGGTGTAGCCGCCGGCCAGAATGATGATTTCGCACTCGGAGAAGATCCCGGCCAAGTCCTTCTTGACCACGCCCAGTTCGGCCGCCTTCTCGTCGCTCAGGTGGTTGGACTGCACGGCGATGTTGTCGGTGAAGAAGCCGAAAATCCGGGCGATCTCCTGGCCGATCTGACCGAAGCCGACGATGCCGACCTTGCGGTTCTGGAGAATGCGGGAACGGCCATACTTGAAGCGCGGCCAGGGCTCGTCGGTGCGCATGTACATATTGTAGTTATGGATGAACATCAGGGAGCTGAGGGTGAGTCCCAGGGTGTATTCGGCCATGGGCCGCGGACGGGAGGCACCGGTGTGGATCACGGTCAAGCCCTTTTCCAGACAGTAGATATCCTCGATGTTCTGGCGGGTGCCGCCGTAGGTCGACCCGATCAGGCGCAAATCCGCCCCTTTGTCGACGACCTCTTTGGTGATCAGCTTGTGGGCCGTGTAGGGCACCACCACGCCGTCCTTGCCCTCGATGTTGGCCAGCACATCCTCGACCTGGTCCGAGGCCACCTCGGTCACATGGGCCACCTTCTCGATGCGGACCTTGGCCTCGGCATCGCTGATCTCGCACATGAAAAGCAGGTTGGGTTTCATTGCGTCATTCCTTCAGGTTTCAGGTATACCAATCGCGATCGCGCTCGTGATCGAAAAATCAGGTGTTCAGTGGTTCAGGTTTCCTAATCGTAATCGCCACCAGTCGCCTGAAGGCGACCATCCGACTCCGCCGCATCGATCACGATTGCGATTACGATCGCGATCACGAGTTACAACCTTCAGACCAAGATCTCGGTGATCCCGATCTTGGCGGCCTGTCCGAAGGCCAGGGTGACCGGACCGAAGGCATGCACGTCATTGACGGGATGGCCCTGCTTCTTATAGTCCTCGATGGTGCCGTCACCGGGGCACAGACAGCCGTGACAGCAATTGTGGACGGAGCCGTCCAGGGCGATGTAGGTGGCATAGCCCTTGAGCCCTTTGATCAGGTTCTCTTTCTTCTCCTCGCCAACCAGGCCCTTCTCCAAGGCCACGCCGAGGGCGTAGAGAATCTTGCCTGTCCCCGAGGTTTCGACAAAGGAGTCGGAATCGGTGATCTCCTGGTGCCAGAGGCCATTCTCGTCCTGGAAGTTCAGACAGGCTTCCACCAGCTCGGTCAACAGGGTTTCCGCCTCCGGCCGCCGGGGATGATCCTCGGGCAGATCCAGGACCAGTTCGGCCAGGGCGAAGATGGCCCAGCCGTTGCCCCGGCTCCAGTGATCCTCCGAGATCTTGTCCGGGTCCATGTTGTCCGGCTCCCCGCAGAAGCCGCGAGCCTGGTGATAGAGACCGTTTTCAGGATTACGCAGCAGTTTGGCCAGCAGGGCAATCTGTTCGACCGCCTCGTCCAGCCAGCTATCCTCCTTGAAGTAGAGTCCGCCATTGCAGAGGAAGGGGCAGAGGGCGAAGGCCACGTCGATCCAAACCTTGTGCGGCAGGTTGGGATTCCAGGTCTGACTGGAGAAGATCCCCTCTTTACTGCGGTTGCAGGTGGCCAGCAGTTCCTCGGTCTTTTCGCGGACCGCCTTCTCGGCCTCGGGCAACTGCCCGAGGCGCAACATCAGGGCGGTTGGACTGCCGCCGATGTTGTACAGGTGGTACGCCCCCATGAAGTTGGTCAGCTCGCCAGCGACGAACGGGGCGACGTGCTTCTTGAACTTGGCTAGGAAGCGCTCCTCGCCGCTCCACTGCCACAGGCGGGCCATCGCGTCCAGGGACAGGATGCCCGCATAGTGACTCAGGCTCGCCACCTCCACATGCTTGTCGAAGGCGTTCTCCGCGATTTCCAGTGTCTTCAAGGTTTTCATGATATTTCCAGCATTTAGCTCCATTGGCTTAATTCGGGTCCATTCGCGGTTCTCTGTCGCCCTACCGTCCCATCCAGCCGCCGTCCACGAGCATGACGGTGCCGTTCATATAGTTGGAGGCCTCGGAAGCCAGGAACACGGCCGGACCCTGGAAGTCTTCCGGCGTGCCCCAGCGCCCCGCCGGGATGCGCTGAAGGATCTGGCTGCTGCGATCGGGGTCGTCGCGCAGGGCCTGGGTGTTGTCCGTGGCGATGTAGCCCGGGGCGATGGCGTTCACGTTCACGCCCTTGCCGGCCCACTCGTTGGCCAGGGCCATGGTCAGCTGGCCGATTCCGCCCTTGCTGGCCGCGTAGCCCGGCACAGTGATGCCGCCCTGGAAGGTGAGCAGGGAAGCGGTGAAGATGATCTTGCCGTTGCCGCGCGCCACCATCTCCTTGCCGATCTCGCGGCTGATGACGAACTGGGAGTTCAGGTTCACCTCCATCACCTTGTCCCAGTATTCGTCGGGATGTTCGGCGGCGGGGGTGCGCAGGATGGTGCCCGCGTTGTTCACCAGAATGTCGATCACCGGAAAGTCCTTTTTGACTTCGGCGATGAAGGCATACAGGCTCTGCCGGTCGGAAAAGTCGCATTGATAGGCTTTGAAGTTGCGGCCCCGGGCCGTCACGTCCTTCTCCACCTCGCTGCCGCTGGACTCCAGCGAGGCGCTGACCCCGATGATGTCCGCCCCCGCCTCGGCCAGCCCGATGGCGATGCCCTTGCCAATGCCGCGCTTGCAGCCGGTGACCAGAGCCACTTTTCCATCCAGTTTGAATGTGTCCAGAACACTCATGTCTCTACTCCTTTTCGGAACACTGAATAAGAACTTTCATAACGTCGCCACCCTTTTCGAGCAAGCGGATTCCCTGCTCCAGTTCGCTCAGGGGATGCACGGCGGAAATCAATTGGTCAAGGGGAAGACTGCCGACGGCGATGGTCGCGATAGCCTCCTGGTAGTCCTGCTTCTCGTAGACCCGGGCCCCGCAGAGCTTCAGCTCCTTCCAGAAGAAGTCGAACAAATTCACCTTGGGCGGCTCGCTGAAGATGCCGACCACCACGATCTGGCCGCGCGTCTTGGGCAGCTTGACCGCGGTCTCGATGCCGGCGGGATGCGCGGTTACCTCGAAGACCACGTCCGCGCCGCGGTTGCCGGTCAGCTCCTTTACGGTCTTCTCGACATCCGTCTCCAGCGGGTTGACCGTCTTGAAGCCCATCCCGTCGAGCATGGTCAGGCGGAATTCATTGATTTCCGAAACCAGCACCTCGGCCCCCTTGGCTTTCGCGGCCAGGGCAATGAGCGTGCCGATAGGCCCGCCGCCCAGCACCGCAACAAAGTCTCCGGCCTTGACCCCGCCGAGGCGGATATCGTGCAGGGCCACGGCCAGAGGCTCGATCAGGGCGGCCTGCTTCAGATCCAAGGTTTCGGGCAGGGGCAAGACCACGCGGGCCGGGACCGTCCAGAACTCCTGGAACGCCCCCGGGGTGTCGATGCCGAGGAACTTCAGGTTCTGACAGACATGGGTATTCCCGTCGCGGCAGGCGGGGCAGTCGCCGCACCAGTCAAGTGGCATGACGGTCACCTTTTGCCCGGGGACCAAGCCGGTGACGTTGTCGCCGACCTCGGCCACGGTTCCGGCCATCTCATGGCCGATCACCTGCGGGATGGAAACCCGCTTGTCCATCTTGCCGTGGAAAATGTGCATGTCCGTGCCGCAGATGCCGCAGTAGGCCACGCGCACCTTTACCTCGTCCGGCCCGGGGGCAGCCGTCTTGCAGGGCCCCATCGTGATGTTTTCCTGACCTGAATAGTAAGCCGCGTTCATTAGAAATATCCTCCTTTGGCCACCACTTCGGTCGGCTTGAGGCCGTCCTCGACCCAGCCCTTGATCTCCTCCTCCTTGTCCAGAATCTTCTCGGCCTTCAGCAACACATCGTAGGCGATCTCCTTGGGGATGGACATCACCCCGTCGATATCCCCGAAGATCCAGTCGCCCGGATTGACGATCACCTCGCCGATCAGCACGGGCTTCTGATAGTGGTACATGCGGAAGCGCCCCAGCATGCCCGCGTTGGATTTGTACTTGTGGAAGATCGGGAAACCCTGTTCCAGAATGGCCTGGGTGTCGCGGATGCCGTTGATCAGAGCCCCGCGGCAACCGGCCTTGATGGCGGCCATGGTCATCACCTCGCCCCATTGGGCGGTGAAGTTGTCGCCCGTGCAGTCCCACATCACCACCGAATCCTCGTGCAGGTCCTCGAGCATCTGGGCCCGCATCTCGAACTCGCCTTCGGAGGTCAGGTCAGGCCCGCCCTTGATGGTGAAGGCCTGACCCGCCAGCTTCATGCCTTCGCGCAGGGGGGCGAAGTCCGTGGGCAGGCAGGTGGAGTGCGTCTTGTACTCGAAGCGCAGCACATCATTGACCGCACCTGAAAACAGCTTCAGGTAGCGTTCTCGCATCTCCGAAACCGGGATTTTCCATGATTCGTGACCGGACATATTTTTTCTCCTTTGACGGCTCTTTTTTTCTGGTTTTCGTGTCCCGTTATCGTGCATTGCCTTCGTGTTCCGAATGGCGGTCGCCCAATTTTAGGCGGGAATCGCAAGACGATTACGGAGCACGACAACGCTAGACACTAACGGAAACATCCCTTTTAGATGCCTGCGGCTTCTTGCCATAACTAAATCTTCGCCCCAATCCGTGATACAGACTCCAGCAACTCCCGCCGGATCGCTTCCGAGGTACCCGTTTCCACCCGGGAAACGGGAAGACTGACCCCCAAGGCCCCGACCAGAGATCTGTCTTGTCTGAACACCGGTGCGGCAATCCGAAACGAGACATCCTGGTCGAAGGGGCAGACTGCCAAACCGTCTTCCCGAATCTGCTCCAGAAACGCATCAAACCGCTCCCGGCTTTTCCACAAGTGGGCGCCGTATTCGGCAAACGACTGCTTGTCCATCATCAGCTCCCGTTCCCCGGCCCCGGCGTGGGCCAGGCAGACCAGCGCCACCGCATTCACGTA
>JBFJXC010000164.1:0-7919 GCA_041623325.1 Lentisphaeria bacterium
AGGGGGTCGGGATCAAGGGGGTCGGGATCAAGGGGGTCGGGATCAAGGGGGTCGGGATCAAGGGGGTTCGGGGATCACGGGCCTTGGAGCCGCCGCGCCCGCCGGGGCGCTTTGTGATGCACCCGAATCGATGTTGGGCGCTTTGGAAAAGCGCAGGTTCACATGCCTTAGCCCCGTTCGGGGCTGTCGGACTTGAGGGTTCCAGTGGAAAGGTTACTTCTTAACTTGACGCGTATGGGCTAGGGCCCGCAGGATGGTGTCCAGCACCTGGTTCAGGTGGCTGCCCAAATCTTCGGCCAGGAAGCGGAGGATGAGGTAGCCGCGCTCCTGGAGCAGGTAGTCCTTCTGGCGGTCGCGGCGGTAGGCGTCGCGATCACTGAAGTGGCGGGCTCCGTCCAGCTCGATCACCAGGTGCGCTTGCTCGTCCAGGAAGTCCACCTCCATGTGGCTGTGGCATCGGAACGGAATGGGCAGCTGCGCGTTGAGGCTAAAGCGGCCATTGGTTTCGGGCAGGCTCTCGAGCCGCTTGAACAGGAATGCCTCGCTGGCGCTGCGGGCCCGGTCGGTCCCCTGCTTGTCTCCCAGCGGTTCGACATCCGCCACCTGCGTGAAGAGTTGGGCCAGCGGCACGTCGACGCCGTCGCGGACCAGCCGCTGCACGCTGGCGGTGTAGGTCTGCTTCCATTTCTCGTCGATGGGCAGCGGCACGTCCGGAGGCCAGCCGGGCATGGCGCTGGCCGGCAGCAGGATCGAGTATCCTTGCTGGCGGTAGGCCCGGCAGCGGCGGTCGAACATCTCGGCCAGCATGGGCACGTTGAGGTCGGCGTAGTCGAACACGCGCACACGTTCTTTGCCCTCCATGGCCCGGTGCAGGCGGCCGACATATTGGGCGATGGTTCCCTTCCAGGAGACCGGCAGGGCGATGAAGAGCGCATCCAGCCCCGGGGCGTCGAAACCTTCGCCGACGAAGCGGCCCGTGGCCACGACCGCCCGGGGCCGTCCGCTGTCCGCTGCATTGATCCGGGCTAATGAGTCGCGCAAGTCCTTGTTGGTTATCCCTCCCCGGAGGCGGATGGCCTCGATTCCAACCGAGTCAAGGCATTCCGCCAGCGTGTCCAGATGCTCGGTCCGTTCGGTCAGAACCAAGGGAAAGGCCCCGGCGCGGACGGCAGATTCGATATCGTCGCAGATCATCCCGTTTCGTTCTGCATCGCGGGACAGCCGATCCATGAGTCGGGTGAAGTCTGCTCTTGTGTTTTCGTTGTCGATTGCGGAAATGAACCGTGTCGGTCGAACGATCACCTGCTTCGCCAGCTGGGCTGTGCTGCTGTGATCGCTAGCACGGACCCGATGCCGGACCGGTCCGCACTGCATGAAGATAATGGGATGGTGGCCGTCCTTGCGGGTGACGGTCGCGGACAACCCCAGAATGTATTTTGCCTTGGCCCGGCGGACGGCCAGCTCGATATTTCGCGCGGACACATGGTGGCACTCGTCGACGATGACCTGCCCGTACTCCGCGATCCGGTCGTCCACCTCCCCTTTACGGACCACGCTTTGCAGCAGGGCGATGTCCACCTTCCCTTTGAGTTTCCTCCGGCCACCGCCAAGTCGGCCGATCTCCTTGTCTTCAAGGTTCAGGAAGGCGGTCAGGCGTTCCACCCACTGCGCCATCAACTGCTGCCGGTGGACCAGAATTAGGGTGTTGACCCCGCGTTGGGCGATGATCGCGGCGGCCAGAACGGTTTTACCGAAGGCGGTGGTGGCCGCCAACACGCCGGTGTCGTCGGCCAGCAATGCCCGCATGGCTTGCGACTGGTCATCGCGCAGCTGCCCTTGGAAAGCCACATCGATTTTCCTGCCCGGGTTTCGCTTGTCTTTTAGTTTGAATTTGATGTTGTTGTGGCGGAGGACGTTCCTCAGGTCGGCGAGGCATCCGCGGGGCAGGGCGATGTGCTCGGGGTACTCTTCGGCGCAGGCGATGATGCGCGGCTTTTCGTAGGTCGGCAGGCGCATGGCCTGGGCGCGGTAGAACTCTGGGTTCTGGAAAGCGGCCAGCCGCAGCAGATGGTTGCGCAAGCAGGGGGGCATGTCGGCTCGGGGCAGGTAGATCTGGTCGCTCAATACGGCGGTGATTTTTTCGGGAAGGGGTCCGGCCAGCTTCTCCGCCGGTCTGCGCGAGGCAGTCAGGTTCCACGGAAGTTGGGCTTGGTCGTCCTCCTCCGGCACGGCGGTCACGCCCGTTATTTTCCCCGCATCGGACGCCTGCTGGACGATGGAGCGGACCTGTTCGGCCGAAAGTAGCTGGACTCCGGACAGAAACGCCCACTGGTCGCCATAGGGTCGAAGACTACGGTCCACGAACAGGCTGTTGCCGGACTGGCGGGACGCACCCTGCAGGGGCAGGGCGATGAGATTGCCGAAGCCGCCCTTCGGCAGCGTATCCTGATTGGGGAACAAGCGGTCGTACGATGCGAAGCCGAGTTCGGGGCGCCGTTCCATGGTTTGGGTCAGCAGGTGGCTCCCCAGGCTTCTGGCCAGACCTGCGGGGATCGCTTCCCGGAAGAACAGCCAGAGATGGGCGCCGTTTCCCGAGCGGGAGCGTTCAAGGGCGGCGGGCAGGTTCAGTTCCACGCAGGTGTCGAGCAGGGCGGTTGCGTCCTCTTGCCAGTCCTTCTTATCCAGGTCGATCGCCAGGAAAAAGCAGGTTTCGTCCTGAAGCATCGGGTAGGCGCCCATCACGAAGGGTTTGCCCGCCGTGTCGTGGCCGACCAGGTGGGCCTTCACCACCGCGTCTGTCACCGGGATGAGCTGGAGGTGCCCGCAAGCTGAACATTTGGTGCGCGGTTTGTCGCAGACGCCTTGAACCCACTCGTTGGAGCAGGCCGGCGCGTAGCCGCCCCGACCGGTCCGCCGGCTCTCGAAACGCCGCGCGAACACGTCGTCCCGCCCCCGAAACAGCGACCGAAACAGGGCGATCTTGGCCTCCGGACTGGACTGGCGATGCACGGGCATAAGAGGGCGCTTTCTCTGATATGGCACTGATGCACTTTTATTTTAGCGCTAATATATGATAGTTTCAATGTATGGGCAACACAGCTGTTCGACTGAATAAGGGGGATGAAGTGGGGACAATGGAAATTAACGTTTGCGGGGCCGGGGGATGCCTTTTAAGATTGTCGGGCAAATAAGAGGCATCGAAACGATCGCGGTGGGAAGTGGCATTCGGGACATCACGCGTGTCCGTAAACAATTTGGCTCAGGCCGGTGGCGAAAGCTCAAAGGCGTTGCGCTGGTTAGGCTTTCGAACGGCAGGATTCGGAAAGCGGAGGTACATTGGTAGGAGGCCCACGACATTGGCAAGCGGAAGATGAAGATCAAGAGGTTTTTGGACTAGCGGTTATGAAAGAAATTCAAGAAAAAACTCGTTTTCTGCTCTGTATCGAGACCCAGGACTGCGAGGATATCGAGAAGGGTAAGGTTTACCGCGTTGTCCCCGATGAGGCCGTCGAAGTGGACGCGTTTGTGCGGGTCATTGACGAGTCCGGGGAAGACTACCTTTATCCAGAGTCCTACTTTGTGCCGGTTGAGTTGCCTGAAAAGGCTCAAGCAGCACTCCATATTGCGAGCTGAACGGATAGGAAATTGCTTTCCTGCGAAGCGAAGAAATTTAAAACGATTCTGGAGACGGCGGTCCTCCGCCGTAATCGAGACCAGGTTTTACCGCCGGGGACGGCGGTCTCCACGGCCTTCGGATTCGCTGCGGGACGCGGCGAACCTACTGTGGTCCATGTCAATTGATGCGACTTGTCCCGAGGCTCCTACCCGCCCCCGACCAGTTTTTTCACAACATTATTCGTGTCCTTCGTGCTCTTTGTGGTGATATCCCGTTCGTTTTCCTGGCACAACCCGCTTCGCTTAAGAGCACGAAGCGCACGAAGGGGGGCGGGGAACGCCACTTCCTCTTCCCGTCCCAATCCAAATCCGTTAAATCAAAATGCCCAGCACGACCGATTTGAATCTAAAGCCATTTTGACCTGTCGAAATCGCGAAAGCCGGTCCGTTTCGAGCGAATTCCGCACGTACGTCCCCGGTCTTCCACCCGGTCTTCCACCGCATGCTTCTAAGGGTACGATGTGACGTGTTGCGGTCGTCGTTTCGTCTCGCGTAATCGTGCCCCGTAATCGTCTTTCGCGGTTGCCCGAGACTCGGTACACGAATGCGGGGCACGAAGACCAAGGAATGGTTACGAACATTCGACCGCCGTCTCCAGGCCCGAATCTTGCTGTCTGGACCATGCAACTCGATTGCTTCTGAATAAACTGGGCCTCTAAACCGGTCGAAATTCTTCGGTGTCGCCGTAGATTACACCTTCCGGACCAGGCGGGAGGAATTCTGAAATGAGAGCGACTTACAACCTAATCGAACGAGCAGGCCCGAAGGACGATTGAATGGCGCAGTTGGAGCATATCGAGGCGATAGAGAAACGGTTGTGGAGCGCGGCGGATTTGCTGCGGACAGGTTCCAACTACGCGAGCAACGAATACTTCATGCCGGTGATGGGCTTGATCTTCCTGCGGCATGCCTACAGCCGCTTTCTGAATGTGAAGGATGGCATCGTCGCCTCGCTGCCCACCCGGGGCGGGAAGACCCGCGACTTGACGAAAGAGGACTTTTCTCGGAAGGGGGCGATCTTTCTTCGGGAGAAGGCGCAGTTCGACTATCTGGTGTCGCTGTCGGACGACCGGGACCGTGCGGCGGCGGTGGTGGAAGCGATGGAGTCCATCGAGGCGGACTACGGGACGCTGAAGGGGGTGCTGCCGAAGACCGAATACCACGAACTGGACAACGAGGTGCTGGGCACCTTGCTGCGGACCCTGAACCCGGACGAGCTGAAGAAGGCTTCGGGCGACATCTTCGGGCGCATCTATGAATATTTCCTGACCCAGTTCGCGGATCTGAAGGCGCACGACGGCGGCGAGTTTTTTACTCCGGTTTCGCTGGTGTCGCTGATTGCCCATGTGCTGGAGCCGGCGCGGGGCAGTGTGCTGGATCCGGCCTGCGGATCGGGCGGCATGTTTGTGCAGAGCGCCCGCTTTGTGGAGCAGATGAAGGCCAATCCCTCCGAGGCGCTGACCTTCTACGGCATGGAGAAGAACCCCACCACGATCCGGCTGGCCAAAATGAATCTGGCGGTGCATGGATTGGAGGGCGACATCCAGAAGGCGATTTCCTACTACGAGGATCCGCACGAGCTGCTGGGCAAGGCGGACTACGTGATGGCCAATCCGCCCTTCAACACCGACGAGGTGGACGCGGAGAAGGTCAAGCGCGATCCGCGTTTGCCGTTCGGCCTGCCGGGGGTGAACAAGAAGGGGAAGGTGTCCAACGGGAACTACCTGTGGATTTCCTATTTCTACAGCTATCTGGGCGAGAAGGGCCGGGCGGGCTTTGTGATGTCGTCCCAGGCCTCGAGCGCGGGCGGCGAAGAGGCCAAGGTGCGGCGGAAGCTGGTGGAGACCGGGGCGGTCGAGGCCATGGTCGATATCCGGGGCAACTTCTTCTACACCCGAACCGTCCCCTGCCAGCTCTGGTTTCTGAACAAGGGCAAGACAAACGGGCATAAAGACAAGGTGTTGATGGTCGATGCCCGCAACGTCTTCCGCAAAGTGACCCGCAAAATCTACGACTTCACACCCGAGCAGGAGAAGAACCTCAATTCCATTTTCTGGCTGTACCGCGGACAGAACGAGCGGTTTATCGAGCTGGTGCGGTCGTATGTGGATCAGGCTCTGCACGAAACCCTTTGCTGCTTTGTGAACCAGGACGAGACGCTCCCTGAATCAAGGCCGTTGTCTGACTACAAATCGGCGCTGAATGCGCTGTTTGCGGCTATGCAGCCCTTCCTGAAAAAGCAGCCTGAAGGTGGAATGCATGCCGAAACTCTTGCGGAGTTGAGAAAGGCGGGGACGGATTTTCACGAAGAGGTCATGGCCTTTTCCCAGGCCCTGAGTGATGCCCAGGCTTGTTGGCGCGAAGGCGAGTTTGCCACCGCGCAGGATCTGCTTGCCTTCGTGGAAACCGATGCGGTCCTATCCGGGCTGGCCGGGCAGAGCCGCGATCTGGTGAAGCTGGTTGACCATGCCTACAAGCTGTTCACGCGCCTGATCGACCTCTGCGAGCAGGAGCTGGGCGCCAAGGAGTCCGACCTTTGGGATGCGGAGATCAACGGCGCCCGCCGGGGCGGAAACCTGCGGAAGGCTGCCGATGCGGCGCGGAAGCGGGCGGTCGAGCAACTGAAGCGGGTGCGCTACTTCTACAAGCAGGCGCACTGGCTGCTGTCGCGCTTCCCCGAGGGCGAGCTGCGCGATGTGGCCGGCTTGGTCAAGCTGGTGTCGCACGACGAGCTGGCCGCCAACGACTGGAGCCTGACGCCGGGGCGCTACGTCGGCGTCGCCCCCGAGGAGGTCGACGAGGATTTCGACTTCGAGGAGGCCCTGCGCGACATCCATGTGGAGCTGGCCGGACTCAACGAAGATGCCGCGACACTGGCTGCGAAGATCGCCCGCAACTTCGAGGAGCTGGGGGGATGAAGGGGTGGCAAACGAAGCTTTTAGGCGATGTAGCAGATTTCTGCTTAGGAAAGATGCTTGACCAGAAAAAGAACAGGGGTGAACTGCTTCCTTATCTTGCAAATGTCAATGTCCGCTGGGGATCATTTTCTTTGGATGATCTTCGAGAGATGCGGTTTGAATCTCACGAACTGGAACGATTCGGTCTGAAATGCGGTGACATCGTAATGTGCGAGGGTGGGGAGCCTGGGCGCTGTGCAATCTGGAAGGATAACCTTCCGGGAATGATGATTCAGAAGGCCATTCATCGGATTCGTCCGCATGACTGTTTAGATTATCGCTTCTTGTACTACTCTTTCCTCCATAAAGGTCGAATTGGCGGATTTTCCCCTCTGTTTACTGGTGCTACCATTAAACATCTACCCCGCCAAAATCTGGCCAAGGTTGAGATATGCTTTCCATCTTTAAATGAGCAGAAAGCAATAGCTGATACATTGTCCGGCTACGACGATCTGATCGAAAACAACCGGCGGCGGATGGCGTTGCTGGAGGAGTCGGCGCGGCTGCTGTACCGGGAGTGGTTCGTGCATCTGCGCTTCCCCGGCCACGAGCATGTAAAGGTGGTCGACGGCGTGCCGGAGGGATGGGAGAGGAAGCCACTCGGCGAACTTCTAACTCTGCAAAGGGGATTCGATTTGCCTGTGAGTCAACGTCGGGAAGGCAGTGTTCCTATCTATGCGTCAACGGGTGTTAACGGTTTTCACAATAAAGCCAAGGTTGAAGGTGGTGGTGTTGTTACCGGTCGCTCTGGTTCTCTTGGAAAGGTCATGTATGTGCCGGGAGATTTCTGGCCATTAAATACGACCCTGTGGGTAAAGGAATTTAAGGAAGTTTCACCTGTTTTCGCAACGCATCTTCTAATGGGAATGAAGCTTGATCAGTACAATGGAGGCGCAGCCGTTCCAACGCTAAACAGAAATGACGTTCATCGTGTGGAAGTGCTTAGACCCTCGTCTCAACTGATCACTGATTTTGAAGAGATTAGCAAAGTCAGTTATGCCCAACTCCAAGTGTTGGATAAATATAACGACAAACTGGCCGAAGCCCGCGATCTGCTGCTGCCGCGCCTGATGAACGGGGAGATCGAGGTATGAGCGGGGGGAAAAGCAAGTTGATCCGCAACAGCACGGCGGAGTTCCTGACCTTCACGGCGCAGGGGGGCGAGGCCACCATCGAGGCCCGCTACGAGGACGGGACGGTCTGGCTGACCCAGAAGCTGATGGCGCAGCTTTTCGATGTGGATGTGCGGACCATTAGCGAGCACTTGGGAAACATCTTTTTGGGCGG
>JBFJXC010000165.1:0-7892 GCA_041623325.1 Lentisphaeria bacterium
ATGTCCACGAGATGGGGCATCTGATGGCCATCCAGTATTTCGGGTTTCGTTTCGCCTGGCCCTTCTTCGTCCCCTTTGTGGGGGCCTTTGTCCTGCATGGCAATCTGGAGGCGCGGGCCCGGCAGAACGCCATCATTTCCCTGGCCGGGCCGTTTGCCGGCTTTTTGCTGAGTCTGGCCATGATGAGCCTGGCAGGATTTCTGCCCAAACCGGACTTCTGGCTGGAGATGGCACAGCTGAACGCCCTGCTGAATTTCATGAATCTGATGCCGTACTGGATCCTGGACGGTTCCCGTTTGGCCGATCAATACAGCCGGGCCCAGATGGCTTTTTTTCTGGTGTTGCCCTTGGTTTTCCTGCCCTGGGTCCGCAACTTCTACACGCTGATGATGATTGTCGCGTACGCGGGCAGGCTGGTTTTCGACAGGCATTGGCGGAAAGCTAGATTGTCCTGCGAGGAAGGTGGCTGTGTCTGGCCGGTCGCCGTCTTGCATGCAGTTGTCATGTTGATGGCTGCCGCCTTGCTGGGGTGAGTTCAAGGGTTGCTGGCCACCGGAGAAGGTCTGCCGTGCCAAAGCCTTACCGGCAGCATCATCCCTCAATATGCTGCAGGCTACCTGTGGATCAGATCCTCATTCCACGGGGGCAAGCCCCGTGGTGATGGCGAATCGGTGATCCACTTATATCTACCATTCGCCAATCACAACGTTCCACGGGGGCAAGCCCCGTGGTGATGGCGGATCGGTGATCCACTTCTATCTATTATTCACCAATCACAACGTTCCACGGGGGCAAGCCCCGTGGTGATGGCGCATCGGTTCCCGCTTTCATCGCCCTTCACCATTTTACTGGCCAACTGGTTCGAGCGGCTGAATGCAGTGGTGGAGCCGATCTCTTTTGTACTGGGTCAGGTAATCAACGATCTTCTTCAATTCGATCTCAAATTCACCTAACACATCCATTGTTCCGCTCTCCTCCTTGTCTGACGCCCGTCTCTCAAGAAGGTAGGCGTGCGTGGAGGCTTCTGGGATGCCCAGGCTGAATAGGCTTCCGACAAATTTGTGGGCGATGAACTGTATGGTTTCAAAGTCGTTCTGCTGAATGGCGGTTTTCAGCCGGTCAAGCCAGAAAGAATCAGCCGAGCAGGGTGCCGAGATCGGCGGCGGTGAGCTTGGTTGGGGCGGCACCGGCATCGGCGGCTTCCATGAAGCTGTCGAAAAGGTGGGCTTTTTCCTGTTGGAGTTTGAGGACTTTCTCTTCGACGGTGTTGGCGGCGACCAGGCGGTAGGCGATGATGGGCTTGTCCTGGCCGATGCGGTGGGTCCGGTCGATGGCCTGGCGTTCGACGGCAGGATTCCACCAAGGATCGAAGATGAAGACGTAATCGGCCTTGGTGAGGGTCAGCCCGGTGCCGGCGGCCTTGAGGCTGAGTAGAAAGACCTGGGCCTGGTCGGTTTCCTGGAAGTCGCGGACCAGCTGTTCGCGCCGGGGAACGGGGGTGGAACCGGTGATGGTGAGGGTAGGGATGGACTTGTCGGCCAGGGCGTTCCGAACGATGTCGAGCATGGCGGTGAACTGGCTGAAAACCAGGGCGGAGTGTCCTTCGGCCGTGAGCTCCTCGAGCATTTCCAGAAGAGCGGTCAGTTTGGCGGATTCCATTGTGGTCTGGCTCTTTTGGAGCAGTTGGGGATGGCAGCTGATCTGGCGCAGACGGGTGAGGGCGGCCAGGATCTGCATGGGGCCTTTCTGGCGGACGCGCTCCCGGGCAAGCCGCAATTCTCGGTCGTAATATGCTTGTTGCTCGGGGGCCAGGTCCAGCAGAATCACCTCCTCGGTCCGCGGGGGCAGTTCCGTGGCCACGGCATCCTTTGTGCGGCGGAGCATGACTGGTTTGATCAAGTCGGCCAGGTCGGTGTGTCTGCCCGAGTACAGGAAACGGTCGGCGAAGGCGTCCTGGCTGCCGAGAAAGTCGGGGTTGAGGAAGTCCATGATGGACCAGAAGTCGAGCAGGCGGTTTTCGATGGGGGTGCCGCTGAGGGCGATGGGCCGCGGGGTGCGCAATTGTTTGACGGCGCGGGTGATTTGGGCCTCGGGGTTTTTGATCTGCTGGGCCTCGTCGAGGATGACGAAGGCGAATTCGCGGTTGGCCAGATCGGCGATGTCGTTGCGAACGATCGCATAGGTGGCCACCAGCACGTCCCAGTCCGAGGCCTCGAGCATTTCCTGGCGTTGCTCGGGAGTGCCGCGATAGGCCTTGGCTCGGAGTTCCGGGCAGAATTTGGCGATTTCGGCCAGCCAGACCGCGCCGACCGAGGCGGGGCAGACCACCAGGGCACCCCGAGGGGTGTCGCCGGGTCGGGCGTCGGCGAAATAGGCGGCCAGCAACGAGATCACCTGCAGGGTTTTGCCCAGCCCCATATCGTCGGCCAGAATCGGACCGACGTGATAGGCGCAGCGGGAGGAGAGAAAGTCGAAGCCCTCCTTCTGGTAGTGCCGCAGGGTGTGTTGCAGGTGGCCCGGCAGGCTCCAGGATCGGGCTGGGGGTTCCCGGCGCAGGCGGTCGGCCAGGGAGCGGCTTCTGGGGCTGACGGAGAGAAGCGTGTTCGTTTCCGTCTCGCGCAGAAGCTGGTCGAGCTGGGGCCGGAAGAGGCGGTTGCCGGTGCCAAAGCCGATTTCGCCCAGTTGCTGTGCAGCCTGTGCGGCGGCCTCGGTGTCCAAGCGCAGCCAGTTGCCTGAGGAGGTGCGCAGGATGGCCCGGTTTTGGCGGAGTGCATCGCGCATATCGCGGTCGGGTACAGGCATGTCTGCGCAGGTCCAACCCACGGTGGTGTCGAAGTAGCGGCCGTTTTCGTGAATGGAGAGTTCGGCCAGCGGTGTGAGTGGGGTGGTCAGCAGCCCGGAAAGCTGGGGGGAGGCCGTTTTGGCCACGCTGGGGGGGAGGCAATCCCAGCCGCGGACCAATGCCTCCACCTGTTCGGGGCTTCCCTGCAGTCGCCATTTGCCGGATTTGCATCGTTCCAGGGGAAGGTCGCGAAGAAAGTTTCTCACCGTGTTGAGATCGTCTCCCTCGTAGAGGGTGATGACAAAGATGTCGTTCCGGCGGTCAATGTGGCCGGCCGCCGTGGTGCTGTCTGGAAACAGGGGCGCATTGTCCACCCGGGCCTCGATCAGGATGTCAGCCCCCTCGGCTTCGGCATGCAGGCTGGGCCGGCCTTTTTGGCGCCGGTGCTCGACGATGGGACCGGTGACGATGTCCAGGCGGTTTTCGATCAGATGCGGCAGGTATTCGCAGACCTTGTCCTTGGCCATATGGGGGGACTTGCGGCTGAACAACTCGCAGAGCAGGTCCATGGAGATGGGGGGGACGAACTCGGTGAGCTGGCCGTCCAGAACCAAATCGCGTTTTCCGGATGCGAGCATCTTGAAGATTTCGTGAAAGTGGTACCGCCGGCCGCCCGGGCCCAGCACGATGGCGGCGATTTCAACCTTGGGGCCGGCGTCGCTTAGCTCGATGGTCAGACGGGTGGCCGGTCCTTGGCGTGAAAGGCACTGCTGGCTTTGGCGCTCGATGAAGCGCTCGGGCTGACTTTCCCAGTGGTCCAGCCAGTTGTCGAACATGCGTTGTGGCATTTTGAGCACTTGCAGGTTCTGGATGGTTTCGGGCTTGTTGCGAAGCTGGCTGGCCAGCCAGCAGAGGAAGGACCGGTCGTGTGCGGACCAGGGCCCGGCCACGTCGCCGGTATTCTTGGCACGGAGGGCCAGGTTGAGTAGCTGCTGCATGCGCAGAAGGCGTCGGCGCCCCGCTTCGTTGACATAGAAGCGCAGAGTCACGTAGCCGGGCTGGTGATGGAAGTCCGCCTCGGCCACCAGGTGCTGGAGGGCGGGCTGGGGCGTGCTTGCACGGCTGTTGGGGGGGCTGGGTGCGGTTTGGCTGGCCGGCGCCGTGCCGGTGCGGGGTGGCCGTGGTGCGGGGCTCTTGTGGGAAGCGGGAAGCGTGCCGTGCTTCCGGCAGATGTCCAGGAAGAGCATGGCGGCGGCGTAGGTGTGGGCGCATTCCCCATTTCGGTAGCCGCAGGAACAACTTCGCCGCCACTGGTCGCCCGCCAGTCGCCAACTAGCCCGCTGCTCGCCGATCTCCAAAGTCAGCGAGGTCGCATTCCAGGTTAGCTGGCGGATGCGCTCGCGCATCAGGATGCGCCTGCCCAGCTGGCAGATGCCCGGGCTGAAGAGGGCCAGGATTTCGTCTTTTGCCGGCCATTTGTCCAACCAGTCTGGTCGCGTTTCCGGTATGTCGGGGGGTAGGGGCATTGGAAGTATGAAATATGAAATGTGAAATGGGGGTAGTCCCCCATAGTTGAATTTCAACCGTCCTTCGGGGCGAACATGGCTTTCATCTTGGCCATGAAGTCGTCGGCCAGTTCGGCGCTGGCCGGCTTGAGGGCGTCCGCGCTATTGCAGAATTCGACTAGTTCGTCGGGCAGTTCATACATGAAGACGGAGGGACGGCGCTTGAGACTTTTGCCGCGCACCAGGCGTTTGCCGGCATTGCTCAGGATCAACTCGTCCTGGGCACGGGTGGCGGCCACGTAGAACAGGCGGCGTTCCTCTTCCAGGTTGTTTTCATCCAGGGAGCTTTGGTGGGGGAAAAGCCCCTGCTCCATTCCAGCCACCAGCACAACCGGAAATTCCAAGCCCTTGGAGGCGTGCACGGTCATGAGCGTTACGCCCGCGTCGGCGGGGTCGGCATCCTTGTCGACCCGGTCGGCCGCGTCCATCAGGGCGAAGGAATCCAGCAGTCCCGCCAGCGTTCCCCGGCGGTGGTTCTGCACGTCGTATTGTTCGGCCGCGTTGATGAATTCGAAGACGTTCTCCCGCCGCCGCAGGGCGTCCTCCTTGGGCTTGTACATGCGGCCCAGGCCGTCGAGATAACCAACTTCGTTGAAGAAATCGCTGAGGATTTGAGCCAGAGTTTCGGGATCCTCATGGAATCGTTTCCGATATTTCTCCAGGCAGGAGGTGAAGCTCCGCAGCTGGTCCGTGGTGGCCTGGTGCAGCTCCTTGGGAAACACCTCCCCTTTGACAAGCTCCAGAAGAGGAAGGGTGGTCATCCGCTGAAGTTCGAGCAGGCGCTCGATGGATTTGTCGCCCAGGCCCCGCGGGGGCACGTTGATGACCCGCAGCAAACTCAGGTCGTCGGTCGGGTTTTGCAGCAGGTTCAGCAAGCTGATGGCATCGAGAATTTCCCGGCGCTGGCAGAAGGAGGTGCCTCCGACGATGCGGTAGGGGATTTTGGCGCGCTTGAGGGCGAACTCGAGGGTCCGGGACTGGTGGTTGGAGCGGTAGAGGATGGCCATGTGCTTGTAGGGGCGGCGTCCGGCCAGGTGGCGCTCCTGGAGCAGCTCTGCAGCCAGCGTTGCCTCCTCCTGCTCGGTTTCCAGGCGTATGGCCATGATCTTCTTGCCGGTTTCGCGGTTTGACCAGAGGGTTTTGGGGTGCCGCTTGCGGTTCAGGGCGATGACGTGGTTGGCCGCGCGCAGGATGGTTTCGGTGGAGCGGTAGTTCTGCTCCAGCCGGATCGTCCTGGTTCCCTGGAAGTGGCGGTCGTAGTTCAGAATGTTGCTGATGTCCGCCCCGCGCCAGCCGTAGATGGACTGGTCGTCGTCGCCGACCGCGCAGATGTTGGCGGTCTTTCCAGCCAGGGTGGCCATCAGGTGGAACTGGACCGCGTTGGTGTCCTGGTACTCGTCGATCATGATGTAGCGATAGAGGTCGCGGTGGTTCTCCAGAATGTCGGGGTGTTCCTGCCAAAGCTGCACGACCAGGCCGAGCAGATCGTCGAAATCGACCAGATTCATGTTTTTGAGTCGGCGCTGGTAGTAGCCGTATACATCCGCGATGGCTTGGCGGGTTGGATTGTCGGCTTCGGCCGCCATGTCGGCAGCCGTGAGCAGGGCTCCCTTGGCCCGGCTGATGGCCGACAGGTAGCTGCCGGCATCGGTGGGGATCTGGCCGCTGACGGGCATGGCCCCCTGGGTGTATCCCAATTCGGTCATGATGGTGCGCACCAGTCCGATCTGGTAGGACTCGGTGGCAATGCTGAAGTTGGGCATGTAGCCCAAGCGCCGGATATGGCGCTTCAGGATCCGCAGGCAGAACGAGTGGAAGGTGCCGATGGTCAGCTTCTCGGCCTGTGAAGCCGGAATCAGGCTGGCAATGCGCTCGCGCATCTCGTTGGCGGCCTTGTTGGTGAAGGTCACGGCCAGGATGTTGGCCGGATCGACGCCGCTGGCGATCAGGTGGGCGATGCGGTAGATGATCACCCGAGTCTTGCCCGTGCCGGCTCCGGCCAGCAGCAGCAGAGGCCCGCTGAGGGTCTGGACCGCCTCCCGTTGCTGTGGATTTAAATCACCAAGATTCAGGGGTCTGCTCAAGGTAGGCTTTGACCTCCATGATGATTTGATGCAGAGTCTTCTGGGGTGCCCAGCCGGTCAGGTCGTTCAGCTTGTTGGTGTTGGGCATGCGACGCAGCATGTCTTCGAAACCCGGTTCGTAGGCTTGGCTGTAGGGGATGTGGACGATTTTCGAGCGGCTGCCGCAGAGATCGACGGCCATTCTGGCCAATTCGTTGATGGAGATGGAGTGGGTGGTGCCGATGTTGAAGATCTGCCCGTCGGCCTTGGGGACCTGGTGCAGGGCCAAGAGGGCGCGGACGGTGTCGTCCACGTGGCAGAAGCAACGGGTTTGCTCCCCATCGCCGAAAACCCGGACGTCCTCGTGCCGAATGGCCTGGCGGACGAAGCGGGGCAGGACCATGCCGTAGCGCCCGATCTGACGGGGGCCGACGGTGTTGAAGAAGCGCACGATGGTGGTCGGCAGCTGCTGTTCCTTGTAGTAGGCCAGGGCCAGGAATTCATCCAGCAGCTTGCTGGCCGCGTAGGACCAGCGGGAGTGACTGGGCGAGCCGATGAGCAGGTCGTCCGTCTCGGTGAAAACCTCGTTGGTGGCGCGCCCGTAGACCTCGCTGGTCGAGGCCAGGATCACTTTGGTCTGGCTCAGGGCGGCGTGGCGCAGGACGTTCTCGGTGCCGTGCACATTGGTTTCGATGGTCTGGGCCGGATGTTTGACGACCAGGTCGACCCCAACCGCGGCGGCCAGGTGGAAGACGCAGTCGGCCCAGGCGACCAGCGCGCCCAAATCCGCGCTGTTTTCCACCGACCCGTGAACAAAGCGGACGCGCGGGTGGTTGAGCACGGCGTCCAAGTTGCGCAGCTGGCCGGTAGACAGGTCGTCCAGCACGGTCACCTCGTGCCCGTCCTGGCCTAGCAGGGCCTCGGTCAGGTGGCTGCCGATGAATCCCGCTCCCCCGGTAATTAAATACTTCATAGTAGGGTCCACACCTGGTGAGTATACGTTTCTGGGTGCCTGGCAGGGGCAACAGTAACCCTTAAAGCCCGAAATCCAAGTCCGGACGGGGCCGCTGTTCGGCTCGGCAAAAAACTGGGCGGGAATCCTTGAAAACCGGCAATGCCGAGGTAAGTTTGATGGCTTCGCGTGCCAGAACGGAAACACGTGTCGGGGTGGTAGCTCAGTCGGTAGAGCAACGGCCTTTTAAGCCGTGGGTCCCGGGTTCGAGTCCCGGCCATCCCACCAGTTATTTCATATAAGGGACAGAGTCATGAGTCGAGTTTGCGAAGTCTGCGGCAAGCAGAAGCATGTCGGTGGTTCGATTACACGCCGCGGTCTGGCCAAGAAAAAGGGCGGGATCGGGATGCACGTGGTCAAGAACGTCAAGCGGACCTTCTCCCCCAAAATTCAGGTTGTTCGGGCTCAGACCCCCAGCGGCACCAAGCGTGTGAAGGTCTGCACCGCCTGCATCCGCGCCGGCAAGATCG
>JBFJXC010000166.1:0-7872 GCA_041623325.1 Lentisphaeria bacterium
ATTCACATTAAGCCGCGTAACCGATTACGCTTTCCGGCCAGGAGCCCCATGAACCGCAAGCCCACGATCAAGGAATTCGCCCGTCTGTTGGGGGTGTCCACCGCCACGGTTTCCCGCGCCTTCAACCGCACCGGGCGGATCAGCGAGGCCACCCGGCAGCGCATTGTGGCCAAGGCGCGGGAGCTGGGCTACCAGCCCAACATTCACGCCCGCAGTCTTTCCCAAGGCCAGTCCGGGGCGGTCGGACTGTTTTATCCGTCGATCAGCGACGAGGAGCCCGACTATTTTTTGACCGAGATTCTGCTTGGCATCAACCGGAGTTTGCAGAGATTGGGCAGGAGTCTGCAGATTCACCCGTTTCCATTCCAGGCCTCTGCGGAGGCGATGGACGCCTGCCGGGGGCGGATTCAGGATGGCAGTTTCAGCGGGATCATCATCGTTGCCGGCGCTCGGGGCTCCCAGGAGTTGGTGGAGGCCGCCGAGAGCAACGGATTGGCCTACGTGGTGGTCGGTCGCATGTCCGGCCTGGAGGGCAATGCCGTCCTGTTGGACAACGAACGGGGGGCGCTGCTGGCGGGGACCTATTTTCGCAATACCGGCCGCCGGCATCCGGCCTATATCGGCGGCAGCCTGGACCGGCGCAAGAAGCGGGGCTTCTGCAAGGGGCTGGGGCGGGCCGAGGATGAGATCGTGGTCGCCGAGGGCGGCAGCAGTTTCCGGCAAGGCAGTCTGGCCTTTGAGGCGATCCGGGATCGGCATCCCGAGGTCGACTGCGTCCTGTGCGCCAACGACGTGCTGGCCATCGGCTTCGTCAAGGCCGCCCTCAGCCACGGCCTCCGGATCCCCGCCGACATCGCGGTGGTCGGCTTCGACGACATCCGCCCGAGCCGGTACATGACCCCGGCCCTGTCGTCGGTCTCGCTACGGCTGGTGGAAATCGGCGAGCGCGCCGTCGAGATGCTGGCGCGTCGGCTGGGGGGCGAAGGCCCGGTCCGGGCCGAAACCGTGGAGTGCGATCTGATCCTGAGAGAATCATCCTAATCTTGAGCGGTACAAGACCTGCTCGCGTATGTGAAACCCGTATAAACCTTTTTGACAGAACCAAGACAACAGCAAAGGAAATCATAATGAAACCGACCCTATTGGTATTGGCCGCTGGCATGGGGAGCCGCTATGGCGGTTTGAAGCAACTCGACCAGGTGGGACCGTCCGGGGAAACCATCATCGACTATTCGATCTACGACGCAATCCGGGCCGGCTTCGGCAAAGTCGTATTTGTCATCCGTCGGGACATCGAGGCGGCCTTCAAGGAGGCGGTGGGGTCGCGCTATGGCGGGCGGATCCAGGTGGACTACGCCTTCCAGCAACTGGATGACTTGCCTGTGGGCTTCGAGGTTCCCCAGGGTCGCGAAAAACCCTGGGGCACCGGCCATGCTGTTCTGGTGGCCAAGGAGGTGGTCCGGGAGCCGTTCGCGGTGATCAACGGCGACGATTTCTACGGCCGCCAGGGATTCAAGCTGCTGGCGGACTACTTGAGCCAGGCCAGGGACGGGGAGAAGGCCGATTACTGCATGTGCGGCTTCGCCATGCGCAACACCTTGTCCGACCATGGCACCGTCTCCCGCGGCGTCTGCCGATTGGACCAGTCGGGCAATCTGGCCGAAGTGGTCGAGCACACCAAGATCGAACGCAACGGTGCCGCCGCCATCAGCTACCTGGAGGACGGCAGCCGCGTGGAGTTCAGCGGCCACGAGACCGTTTCCCTGAACATGTGGGGCTTCACCCCGTCTCTGTTCGACCATCTCGACCGTATGTTCGCCGCCTTCCTGGCCGAGCGCGGCCAGGAGATGAAATCGGAGTTTTTCATTCCCTTGGTGGTCGACACCCTGATCAAGGAGGGCAAGGCCCGGGTAAAGGTCATGACCTCCGAGGATGCCTGGTTCGGGGTCACCTATCGCGAAGACAAACCCCAGGTAACCGCCAGCATCAAGCGGCTGGTCGAGCGGGGCGACTACCCCCAGAAACTGTTTGTGTAAAGGAGCGGAACGATGAACACGGTCCAGCATGATCTAAGGCGAGTCAGCGGCTACTTCGATTTGGTCGGCGACTTCGTTTCCGCCGTCCCCTACGGCTCCGGCCATATCAATGACACCTATCGGGTGGTCATCAACCAGGGCGGCGCCGAGGTGCATTACATCTTCCAGCGGATCAACCACACGATCTTTACGTGTCCTCCCGCCTTGATGGAAAACATCGAGCGGGTCACCGGCCACATTTTCGAGAAGATCCAGAAGCTGGGCGATGCGACCCGCCGCACCCTCTACCTGATCAAGAGCTGGGACGGCAAGTCCTATTGCCACGACGAGGAAGGCAACTATTGGCGCGTCTACATCTTCATCGAAAAGGCCCGGACTTACGATGTGATCGAGAACGACCGGCAGGCCTTCCAGGCCGCCCGCGCTTTCGGAGAGTTTCAGAACGACTTGGTCGACCTGCCCGGCGGCCGCCTCAACGAAACCATTCTGGACTTCCATAATACCCCAAAACGCCTGGCCAACCTGGAAGCGGCCATCAAGGCCGACGCTGCCGGAAGGGTCAAAGAAGTTGAAGCGGAGATCGAATTCGTCCTCTCTCGCAGGAGCGACACCGAGTTGCTGCTCAATCTGCAGGCCCAAGGTCAAATTCCCGAACGCATCACCCACAACGACACCAAGCTGAACAACGTGATGCTCGACGACCAGACCGGGGAGGGCATCTGCGTCATCGACCTGGACACGGTCATGCCGGGGCTGGTCCACTACGACTTCGGCGACATGGTTCGAACCAGCACCAGTCCGGCCGCCGAAGACGAGCGGGACCTTTCCAAGGTCCGCATGCAGTTCAATATGTTCGAGGCCCTGCTGCGCGGCTATCTGGACAGCGCAGGCCGTTTCCTGAATCCGGTCGAGCGCGAGTATCTGCCTTTTGCCGGCAAGCTGATCACCCTGGAAACCGGCATTCGCTTCCTGACCGACTACCTCCAGGGCGATGTCTACTTCAAAATTCACCGGGCGGGTCACAACTTGGACCGCTGCCGCACCCAGCTGAAACTGGTCGAGTCGATCGAGTCCCAGATGGGCGATATGATGAAGCTGCTCAAGAAGGTGGGCTGAACCGCTGCGCTGAAAGGAAAACATCATGAGCGAACTCAGAATCGGGATCATCGGCACCTGTCGGCGCGGAGAACTTGGCGACCGCTACGTCACCCCGGAAGACAACGTACGAATCGTGGCCGGGGCCGACATCAGCGACCACCAGTTGGACCGTTTCAAAGCCCGCCTTCAGGAAAACCAAGGCTATACTCCAAACGTCTATCTCGACTACAAGGAGATGATCGCCAACGAAAAGCTCGATGGCGTCTTCGTCACCTCCCCCGACTATTGCCACGTGGAGCAGGCCACCTTCGCCTTGGAGAACGGCATCGGCGTCTATCTGGAGAAGCCCATCGCCATCAGCCTCGAGGGGGCCGACCGCATCCTGAAGGCGGCGTACGACCACAAGGCCAAGCTGGTGCTCGGCCACAACATGCGCTATATGTCCTTTGTATTGAAGATGAAGCAGCTGATCGACTCCGGGGCCATTGGCGAAGTCAAAGCCATCTGGTGCCGCCACTTCATCAGCTACGGCGGCGACGCCTACTTCCGGGACTGGCATGCGGATCGCCGCTATTCCAACAGTCTGCTGCTTCAGAAGGGCGCGCACGACATCGATGTCATCCACTGGCTGGCGGGTTCCTATACCCGGCGCGTCAACGGCTTTGGATCTTTGTCCGTGTACGGCAAGCTCCCCCGGCGTGAGCAGGAGCCAAACACCCCCGTCGACGTCAGTTTCAACACCGCCCACTGGCCCCCGCTGGAGCAGAAGGAGTTGAACCCGGTCGTGGACGTCGAGGACATCAGCATGATCAACATGCAGCTGGAAAACGGCGTGCAGGCCAGCTACATGCAGTGCCATTTCACCCCCGACTCCTGCCGGAACTACACCGTCATCGGCACCAAGGGGCGGATCGAAAACTACGGAGACCACCACGAGAACACGACCATCGAACTGTGGGACGACCGCAAGACCGACTCTTTCCGCCTGCATGGCGACGCCACCTTCCGCACGCCCCCCTCCAAAGGCGGCCATGGCGGGGCCGATCCGGCCATCGTCAAAAGCTTCTTCCAGGTGCTCCGCGGCAAGGGAACGCCGAACTCAACCCCGCAGGCGGCTCGCTACAGCGTGGCCACGGGCTGTCTGGGAGCCGAGTCGATCCGCTCCGGCGGCATGCCCTTGGAGATCCCCACGCTGCCCGCGGAGCTGGAGACCCACGCGTTCCACCTGTAGTCTGCCCGTTCAGCCTTCCGCTTTCCTGACTCCAAAGATGGCGGTGCCGATGCGCACGATGGTGGCGCCTTCGGCAATGGCTTCGGTGAAATCGCCAGACATGCCCATGGAGAGTTCGGGCAAAGGGATCGAGTAGGCCTCGGCCAACCGGTCGCGCAGGGCGCGGGTGGCGGCGAAGATGCGGTGCAGTTGTTCGGGGGAGGCCTCGTAGGGGGCCATGGTCATCAGGCCCCTGCAGTCCAGGTTCCGGCAGTCCAGGGCGGCCTGAAGCAGCTCGTCGGCCTGCCCGGGTTCGGCACCGGATTTGGACTCCTCCCCCGAGATGTTGATCTCCAGCAGCACGACCGGCCGCCTTCCTTCCTCCCCGGCGATGCGGTCGATGCGCTGGAGCAGCTGAACCGAGTCCACCGAGTGGATCCAGTGGGCCAGTTGCACCACCGGGCGGACCTTGTTGCGCTGCAGGCGGCCGATGAAGTGCCACTGGCAGTCGGCAGGCAGGTCGGCCACTTTCGTCTGCAGCTCCTGGACGCGGTTCTCCCCGAAGGCGCGCTGGCCGCCGCCGTAGGCCTGCATGATGGCCTCTCGGGGAATTCGTTTGGAGACGGCCAGCAGGCGCACTTCGCCAGGAGGGCGTCCGGCCCTGGTCGCCGCCTCGGTCAGGCGCCTCCGGATCTGTTCCAGGTTTTCGGCTATAGCATGAGTCGACATCGGCGCGTGTATCCAGTAGATTAGGGCTGTTAACAAGCCTAACATAACGCCATTATGCCACCACTCCACAATTAAAGCCCGCGCCGGCATGAGTGAAGAGAACCCAGAAAACTTCGGCCACAACCCCCACTGGATGGACCGCCAACAGAACCAGCGCCGGGCCGGCGCCCGCCGCGGGGCCAGTGCCAGGGAGCGGGCCCGGGAATCTCTCTTGCTTGCCTGGTACGGCCAGGAGGAGGGCCGCCTGGAAATCATGGCCCACCAGCGTCCTGCCGCGCATATCGGCGAGGCCGTCGGCGGGGTGATGGCCAAGTTCGGCATGAAGAATGCGGTCATGGTCGATGACCTTCGGGACAAGTGGCCCGGTCTGGTCGGCCAGGATGTCGCCAAGTTCGCCCAGCCCACCCGCTGCCGGGACGGGGTTCTGATGGTCGAAGTGATTCACTCGGCCTGGTTGTATGTGCTCGAGCGGGAGCACCGGGCCACGATCGAGGCCAGGCTGTCGCAGGTGACCCAGGGCAAGGTGACCTCCGTGCAGTTTGTCCCCGCCGGCAGGCGCTATGAGCGCTAGATTCCGGAACAGGGTTCTGCCCGGGCCTCTCCCGCCGGGGCCTGGAGCCGCGGCCCAGGGGGGGCTAGACGACGAAACGCTGTTTGCTCCCAGGGGGGCAGTTTGGATAACGAGTGCGAAAAGGAACGCTGCGCCATGTCGATTGAAGCCATCGCCGCCGCCATCAGGGATGTGCCCGATTTTCCCAAGCCGGGAATCATTTTTAAGGACATTTCCCCGATCTTGGAGAATCCGGATCTGTTTGCCGAGGTGATCGACCGCCTGGCCGGTGCCTGGGATGGGAAGGGGATCGAGGCGGTCGCCGCCGTTGACGCGCGGGGCTTTCTGTTCGGGGCCGCCGTGGCCTACAAGCTGCACACCAGTCTGATTACCGTCCGCAAGAAGGGCAAGCTTCCCCGCGATACGGTGGCGGTGAAGTACGACCTGGAATACGGCAGCAACACCCTGGAGATTCATGCGGACGCCGTGAAGCCGGGCGGCAAGGTGCTCGTGATCGACGACCTGCTGGCCACCGGTGGAACCGTGCGGGCGGCCATCGAGCTGATCGAAAAGCTGGGCGGCAAGGTGGCCGGCGTGGAGTTTCTCATGGAGTTGTGCTTCCTGAACGGACGCGCCCAGCTTGATGGCTATCAGGTGCATTCGCTGGTCAAAGTCGATTGATCGGTGCCGGGGACGATGGAGAACGCCGTCTTCAGTCTTTGATTTGAGATAACTAAAAAGGACGTTGTGGACCATGGCAGCTCTTGTAAGCAAAAGCGGGGAAACCCTGGCCCTGAGCCGGGATGAAAAGCGGCAGATTCTGGAAACGGCTCTGGAGAGGATCGGCGGGCCCCTCAAGAAGGTGTTGATTCTGCCTCCTGATTTCACCCGGCTGAATTCCAACGCCGGCGAACTGACCGCGATGTTGTACGAGATGCTGACTCCTGGCGCGGAGGTGGACATCATGCCGGCGCTGGGCACCCACGTGCCCATGACCGAGAAGGAAATCCGCACCATGTTCGGTCCGGACATCCCCCTGGACCGCTTCAAGATTCACGACTGGCGCCATGCCGTCGTGCCCCGGGGCGAAGTTCCGGGGGAACTGCTGAAGGAGTGGTCCGACGGGCGGGTGGATTACCCGGTGCGGGTGGAGACCAACAAGATCATGTTCGAGGGCTACGACCTGATCCTGTCCGTGGGCCAGATCGTGCCCCACGAAGTGGTCGGCATGGCCAACTACACCAAGAATGTCCTGGTCGGCGTCGGGGGCGCGGACACCATCAACAAGTCCCACTTTCTCGGCGCCGCCTACGGCATGGAGCGGATCATGGGGCGCATCGACACTCCGGTTCGCCGCCTGTTCAACTACGGCGTGGATACCTTCCTGGGCGATCTTCCCATCCAGTATGTTCTGACGGTCATGGCCAAGGACCGGGCCAGCGGGCGCATGCAGATGCGCGGTCTGTTTGTCGGCAACGACCAGGAAACTTTCGCGGAGGGGGCACGTCTAAGCCAGAAGGTGAACCTGGACCTGCTGGAGAAACCGTTGAAGAAGATTGTGGTATATCTGGATCCCGAGGAGTTCAAGAGCACCTGGCTCGGGAACAAGGCGGTCTACCGAACCCGGATGGTCATCGCCGACGGCGGCGAGTTGATCGTGCTGGCTCCGGCCCTGCGCGAGTTCGGCGAGGACCCGGAGATCGATCGCCTGGTGCGCAAGTACGGGTACAAGGGTACGGAGGCCACGCTGCGGGCCGTGGCCGAGAACGAGGATCTGCGCCGGAATCTCGGGGCGGCCGCCCATCTGATTCATGGCTCCAGCGAGGGGCGCTTCCGGATCACCTATTGTCCGGGGCCCAACATGTCGCAGGAGGAGGTTCGCTCGGTCGGTTTCGAGGCGGCGGACTTGGGGCATATGCTCAGCCGCTACAACCCGGAAACCCTGGCGGAAGGACTGAACGTGCTGCCCGACGGGGAGGAAGTGTTTTATATTAGCAACCCGGCCCTGGGGTTGTGGGCCCTGAAAAGCCAGTTTGCACAAGGCTAGACCATGACACATGAATCATGCGCATTCGCCAGCCGGTCCGCCCGGGCCGTGGTCCGTCTTCTGAGTCTGCTCGCCATCGGGATGGCTGCCTGTCTCGCAGGCGCAGCCGAGGCCTTGCAGCCGGCACCTCTGCACCGTATGGTCGGACGCACCGTGGCCATGCGCATCTCCCGGCTGCACTACAGCCGGAAGCCCATGGACG
>JBFJXC010000167.1:0-7865 GCA_041623325.1 Lentisphaeria bacterium
GACCGGTCCGACTTGTCCGACGGGTCGGACGGCTCCGCCACGAACAACAAGCAACAGGCAACGGACTAAAAGGTTGACAGGGCAGGGGGGGCGGCTACCTTGGCCCCACACGTTTTGGTTGTGGACGAAAGGTTTGATGGCTGGATGAGCGAACAGGCGCGCATACTGATATTTACGGGCGATGGCAAGGGCAAGACCACGGCGGCCATGGGGATGGCCTTGCGTGCGGCCGGCCACGGCATGCGGGTGCGCATTATCCAGTTTGTGAAGAACGATCCGAGCACCGGGGAGTTGGCTGCTTTTGGACGTTTTGACAACGTGGCGTTCAGCCAGACGGGGATGGGCTTTATTCCAAAGCCTGACCATCCCCGCTTTCCCGAGCATGTGTCGGCGGCGGAAACTGCTTTGGCCCAGGCCAATAAAGCGATTCATTCCGGCGATTGGGACGTGGTGGTGCTGGACGAGATTTGCGTGGCCGTGGCCTTGCAGTTGCTTTCCGAGGAGGCGGTGTTGGAGGTGATGGCCGGGGTTCCGGTTGGCCGGATTCTGGCGTTGACCGGTCGGGGGGCGACTCCGAAGCTTATTGAGGCGGCCGACACGGTCACGGAGATGCGGTGCATCAAGCACGCCATGGAGGCGGGCCGCCCTGCCCAGTGCGGAGTGGAGAGTTGAGGACTATCTCGTAGTGAAGAATTTATATCCGACAAATGGCAGGGACCGCATTGGGAAGAGCAAGCGGGTCTTCCCGGTTTGCCTGTTGATGGAAGACCGTCAGGGGTTGGTGGTTGGTGGCGGCAAGGTGGCCGTTCAGAAGACCAATATTCTGCTGTCTTCCGGAGCCCGGGTGCGGGTGGTTTGCGAGAAGGCCGCCCCGGCGCTGACCGAGTTGGCGTCTGCCGGTAGAATCGACCTGCAGGAGCGGGGCTTCGAAGAGGCGGATGTGGAGGGGGCGTTCGTGGTCTATGCGGCCACCAACGACCGGGCCGTGAACGCCCGGGTGTTGGCCCTTTGTCAGAAGCTTAGCATCCTGTGCTGTTCGGTTGACAAGGGCTGGGTCGGCGGCGATTTCGTCACCCCGGCTGTTTTCCGCAAGGAGTCGCTGACCGTGGCCGTCTCCACCGGGGGGCGTTCCTGCCGGCGGTCCCGCCTGATCAAGGAGAGCGTGGCCCGCCACGCGGAACTGCTGGAAAGTGCCGAGCTGCTGATCATGGGAACGAGTCACGACCTTCTTTCACTGGAGGAGCGCTCTCCGTATCATCTGACCGAAGGCCGTCTGCAAGAGGCGGGTACCATGCTCATGCATGCCTGGGGCGTGCATGAGTTCATGCTGTTGAATACCTGCAACCGGGTCGAGCTGATTGCCATCGTCAGCCAGGAGCCCGGGGTCGATTTGCTCCTGAAGCGCATTATGGGATTCGATGGTCTGGACGAGGACGGGTTTTACATCAAGCGCGGTGGAGATGCTTTCCGGCATGCCGCCGCCACCGGGGCCGGCTTGCTGTCGCAGACGCCGGGAGAAAAGCATATCGTGGCGCAGTTGAAGGAGGCGCTTGGCATCGCCCAGGAGTCGGGGTGGGCCGGTGGCATGATGCAGGAGTGGATCTCTAGCACCCTGCATATCTCCAAAAAGATTCGGTCTGTGACCGGGCCGCTTCTGCATGGCTCTGAAATCGAGGACTTGTGCCTGAAGTATTTGGAGTCCAAGGTCCCGCAGCTGGATAGCAAACGCATTCTGGTGTTGGGTTCGGGCATGGTAGGGCGCGGCTGCGTCGAGCGGTTCCTGGAACTGGGCTGCCAGTGCGATTGGTGCTATCATCAGAATAAGCCCGATCTGGACCCGGCCTGGGAGGGGAGGGTTGATGTCACCACGTTCAATGGCCTGCGGGAACGCCTTTCGGAGGCCGATGTGGTCGTGTGCGCCACCGGGGCGCCTGGCTATGTTCTTCATTCGGGGCACGTGCCGTTTTTCGACCAGGAAAAGCGTCTTTTGATTATCGACCTGGCGGTGCCGCGAAACGTGGCCCCCGAACTGGACCATCTGGCCACCCATACGGAGGTGGCGGATATGGACGATCTCAAGCACTGGTACCGGCGGGAGGCCGCCGATCTGGCCCATATAGTCGAGTTAAGCAATACCACCATCAGCGAGCATATCGATCTTTATGAAAAACTTCTCCGCAGTTTTCAAGGTGGGAACACGTAAGAGCCCCCTGGCTCTGATTCAAACCCGCCGGGCCCTGGACAACTTGCAGGCCTTGTTGACGGGGATTGGTTTCCAGGATATCCCCTTGGATTCTCCCGGGGATCGCGATCGCCAGACCGACTTGCGCGACACCCCCGGCAATTTTTTCACCCGAGATCTGGACGAGGCGGTTCTGGACGGCTCGCTGGACGCGGCCGTCCACAGTGCCAAGGACATGCCCGACCCCGTTCCCCCGGGGCTGGACTGGTGCTGGCTGCCATGGCGGGAGGATCCCCGCGATGCCATTATCCTGGCCCCGGGTAAGACGGTGGAGGACCTTTTCCCAGACGGGCGCATCGGGGTCAGCAGCGACCGCCGCGAACAGTACTGTCGTGACCGCTTCCCCACCATGCAGATGGCCTGCATCCGCGGCAATATCGAACACCGTCTCGAGCAGTTGGATCGGGGGGATTACGACATGGTAATCATGGCCGGTGCCGCGCTTGTGCGGCTGGGGCTGGAGGAGCGCATCACCGAATGGATTTCGTTGGAGGACCTGCCGACCCCGGCGGGGCAGGGGGTGCTGGGGATGAGCTTCAGGGCCGGTGATCCCCGCTTTGAAAAGATTCGGTCCCTAATGGTCACGGCGGTGACTTTTGTCGGGTCGGGGCCAGGCAATACCGGTTTGATTACCCGGTCCGGGGTCGAAGCCCTGCAACGGTGTGACGTGTGCCTGTACGATTCCCTTAGCGATTCGGCTCTGCTGGATCTGCTGCCGCCGCTGGCCGAGCGGGTGAACGTCGGCAAGCGTTGCGGCCAGCACACGGTCAAGCAGGACGAGATAACCGATCTGATTACCGTGTATGCGCGTCGGGGGGGTCGGGTGGTGCGGCTGAAGGGGGGCGACCCGGGGGTATTCGGCCGCTTGGCCGAGGAGGTCGAGGCCTTGGACGCCTTGGCCTTGCCGTACCGGGTGATTCCCGGCGTGAGCAGCCTGAATGCGGCTACCACCGGCACGGGCATGCTGCTTACTCGCCGCGGACTTTCGCGGGGATTCACGGCCATGACGCCCCGCTGCGAAGGCGGCGGCATCGGGTCGGTCGATGCCGAGTCCCGAGGCAGGTTGCCGTTGGCCTTCTTCATGGCGGTGGGCAGCGCAGGTGAAGTGTCACGCCAGTTGCAGGAGGACGGTCGCTGGGCGGACGAACCCGCGGCCATGGTTTTCAATGCCGGTGGCGACAACCAGACCATCATCAAAGGCACGCTCTCCACGATTGCCGAGCAGGTTGCGGCGGCCGAGCAGAGCGGCCCCGGACTGTTTCTGGTCGGGGCGGTCACCTCGTTCGGATTCCGTCAGGATTTGGGTGCTCTGGCTGGGAAGCGGGTACTGCTGACCTGCAGCGAGGCATTGCAGGAGAAGGCGTCCGGCCTGGTGTGGGATTTTGGAGGGGTGCCGGTGAAGCGGTCACTGATCCGCCTGACGCTGGCTCGGGAGGCCGTCGCGGCAGTGGCGAGGTGCGCGGAGTACGATTGGCTGGTGCTGACCTCCCCCGTGGCGGTGCGATGCTTCATGCAGGCCTTGGCGCAGACTTCGGTTGATATCCGGTCGATCCCGAAGCTGATGGTCTGCGGTCCGGGCACGGGGCGGGAGCTGGCGGACTTCAATATAAAACCGGATGCGGTGCCGGAGCAGGAATTCAGCGCCGAGGGACTGATACAGGTTGCCAGGACGGTTCTGCAGCAGGGGGACCTGGTGCTGCGGCTGCGTTCGGACCGGGCCGGAACGGAGCTTCTGGAGCAGTTGCGCCAAACCGGCGCGGAGGTGGACGATATGGTGCTGTACAGAAATGAGCCGGTGAGGGCAGGGGAGATGCCCCCGTTCGATGCCGTCTTCATTGCCAGCACCTCGGCGGTTGCGGCGTTTCTCGACCAGTGGGGCAAGGATGCCTTGGCCGGAAAGACCGTGGTGGCTATCGGCAAGCCCACGGCCGCGGCCTTAGCGAATGCAGGAGTTGCGAACGTGCTGGTTCCCCAGGAGGCCACGGTGGAAGCCAGCCTGCATACCCTGGCTGCGCACTGGGTGGCAAACCAAATCATTTCCGGCGGAAACAAAGACCAAACAATATCATAGGATGATGTCATGAACCAGTTTCCCCGTGTTCGTCTGCGCCGGTTGCGGCGCACCGCCTCGTTGCGGCGGATGTTCGACATGCCGTTGCCGGGGCCGGAAAAGTTTGTCTGGCCGGTGTTCGTGACCGAAGGGCAGGGCGTGAAGGAGGCCATCTCGGCCATGCCCGGACAGCATCGGTTCAGCGTCGACACTCTGTGTGCGGAACTGGAGAGCGTTGTGCCCACCGGCATCGGGGGCATTTTGATCTTTGGTCTGGCCGAGGAATCGGAGAAGGATTCCTGCGGATCGGCCGCCTTTGATTCTTCCGGGGTGGTACAGCGGGCTATTCGCGAGGTCCGCAAACGCTTTCCTGATCTGGTGATCATCAGCGATGTCTGCGTGTGCGCCTATACCTCGCACGGCCACTGCGGGCCTCTACGGTTGGACGGCGACGTGGACAACGATGCGGCCAACGCGGTTCTGGCCCAGGTGGCGGTCTCCCACGCGGCGGCCGGAGCGGACATGGTCGCTCCCAGCGCCATGATGGACGGCCAGGTGCAGGCCATTCGCGCCGCCCTGGATGCCGCGGGCCACACCCAAACCCTGCTGATGAGCTACTCCACCAAGTTTGCCTCCAGTATGTACGGCCCCTTCCGCGAGGCCGAAAAGTCCGCTCCCCAGAAAGGCGACCGCAAGGGTTACCAGGCCTCCTGCCGCGACCTGCGGCAGGCCTTGCGCGAGTCCGATCTGGATGTGGCCGAAGGCGCCGATATCCTCATGGTCAAACCGAGCCTGCTCTACCTTGATGTCATCACGCGCCTCCGGGAACGCACCGACCTGCCCATCGCGGCCTACAACGTTAGCGGCGAGTACTCCATGCTCATCGCCTCGGCGGAGGCTGGCTACGGGGATCTTGGGGAGATGGTGCGCGAGTCTACTGCCGCCCTGGTCCGGGCCGGCGCCGACCTGATCATCTCCTACTGGGCCAATCGCTACGACGAGTTTATTGGCGGCTGACCTGAAACCCTATTCCGGCACGATCGCGTGATGTGCTTTCAAATTCTGGCGGATTTTGGCCGGATCGAGGGAACCGATATCGGTGTTGTGCTTGACGCTAAGAGCGGCGGTCATGCCCGCGGCTTGGCCCATGGCCATGCAGCTGGCTTGCACACGGAGGGCCGAATTGGCGAGGCGATCACTGGAGATGCAGCGGCCCGCGGCCAGGAGGTTGCGCGAGTTTTTGGGGCGCATCGCGCCCAAGGGGATTGTTGGCAGAACATCGTCGTCGAGACGTTCGATGAGCAAGCCGCCGTTGTCAATGGTGTGAAGATCGATCGGATAGTAGGAATAGCAGAGCGAGTCGTCCCAGATCGTGCCGCGTTTGTAGTCGTCGACCGTAATGGTTTTCTCGCCGTCGATCACACAGGTTTCCCGGACGCCGCATTCGTCGGCCATCGTGTCGATTCGCAGGTTTTCCAGTCCCGGCTGCTTTTTCAGAAAGCGGAACAGGCGTAGGATAGAAGCCCGGGAGGCTTGCTCCAGGCGAGTCTTTTCCCCGCTCGTCCGAGCGTTGAAGCCGTCGGTGTGCGGCGCGTTTAAGGCAAAGTTGTGAAGCCAGCGATCGAGGGTGAGGGTGTCGGCATCCCAGTTGGCGTCCGTTGATTTCAGATGGCCGTGTTTGATCTCCTCTTTGAACCGCTCGTTGATGAGAGCTAGGTCCAGCTTCTGCGGATTGTATCCGGAAACCTTGCAAACCAGGGTTGCCGGCTGGACGGTTTCGGGCACGACGACGGGAAGACCCGCCAGCGATACAACGTTCGCATCCCCGGTGCAGTCAATCAGTACCTTCGAGCGTATGGGGTGCATCCCCTCCTTGGAACACAAGGTCAGGTGCCAGGCATCGCCATCGAATTCGGCCTTGGCCGGCATGGTGTGGTACATGACTTGGGCATTGGCCTGGGTCAGTTTCTCGTCGATCAAGGCCGCATAGATCGCTCTGTTCACGCGAACCTGAAACTGGGAGTGGCGCATTTTGTCGAACTTGCTGAAGTCCGGCATGGTGTCGCCGGATAGCTGGACGCTTTCGGACACCAGTTCCCAGCCGATGCCGGCGATCACCTGGCGCCCTCCGGTGGCATGAAACAACCCGGGAAAGTCGACGCCTCCGGCGGTGGTGGTGCCGCCGGCAATGCCATTTTTCTCCACCAGGATCGTTTTTGCCCCCATCCGCGCCGCTTGAAGGGCCGCGCAGCTGCCGGCCGGACCGGATCCGATTACCGCTACATCCGCCATTGTCATGTCTTAAACTTTCATGTGAATGTTGTTGTGGTTTTTGGTTGTGCAGAAAATACCCGGGCTATGGTATAAATGGAATGTCTATAAATATCAAAGCGCTGTCGAGAATGCTCAAGTCTTGGTGGACGGATGGCATTTGCAATGCGGCCATGCGACCGGTGCGAGTAGAGTGAACGTAGGAGCAGGTCCCACCCGGCGGACATGACGACTTTGCTCAACTAAAACGTTGGCACCTTCTTGATCTCGGCTCGGAGAGCGCCCCTCACGACTGGCCTAGTGAAATGGCCTTGGTCCAATACAGGAGGAATGAGCATGGACGTGAAACATCAGGCGATGTTGCGTTCGCTTCGGATCGACCGGTTCCGGTGCGAGAGATGCCGACTGGAGAGTCTTGAGTCTTGTGCGCGGGCCTGGATTCGCCGACCCGAGCATGTGGTGATCTACGCGGCCACCGGGATGATGGATGTGGAACTGGAGGTGGGGAGAGGGGAGGTCAAGCGGCTCACGGGGCCTTGCTTCTATATTCCGGCGGGCGTTCGGAGGCGGGGCATCGTCAGGCCAGAAGGAGGGTGTCTGGAGCTTCGCTATGCCTATTTGATGGTCCATGTCTGTGAGGTCAGCGATCTGTTGAGCCGCTTCGAAATCCGTTGTAGCCTGTCTTCCAGGCAGGAGGAGCGCTTCGTGGATTTGCACGAACGCGCCTTGTCTTTGGCGGTGGAGGCTGATCCGGCGGGAATGACGCATCTATGGCGGGAAGCCAGTATGGCGATGGAGCTTATGGCGTTGCTATTGGATGGGGCAGCCGTCAAACCGGCTTCGCAGGAAAGCGCCCAGGCCCAAAGACGGTTGGAGCGGGTTTTCGGATACATCCATGAAAACATCGGCCGCGAGCTTTCCATCGAGGAACTGGCGGCGGTTGCGTGCGTCTCTCAAGCCACCCTGCACAGGATGTTCAAAAAAGCGACCGGAGTTCCTCCTTTGGGGTATGTGCGCCGGATGCGGCTGAACCAGGCGGCCGACCTGTTGCTGGCGAATCGATATTCGATCGCCGAAATCGCGGCCCGTTTAGGATATGCCGATGCCTTCTGTTTTAGTAAAAGTTTCAAAAAACAGTTCGGCGTGAGCCCCTCCCAGTTTCACGCGGGGCCGGTGTAGCCTAGGTCTCGATGGTCAGCACGATCGGGCAGTGGTCGGAGCCCATCACCTCGGAGAGGATCTCCGCGCCCAGGACCTTGTCGGCGAACTCTTGGTTCACGCAGTGGTAGTCGATGCGCCAGC
>JBFJXC010000168.1:0-7771 GCA_041623325.1 Lentisphaeria bacterium
CCGGCCAGCCCCCCCCCCACGTAGGTGGAATCAATAGGTTGCCGCAGGATCGAACTCCAGCGCCGCCCCGGCCCGAGTCTTGCCGCACAGTACATCGGCCACGGCATCCATGGACCGGTTGAATACGGAGAAGGTCACCAGCACGGATTTGGCTTCCTTGGGCACGACCAGCTCGTATGGGCAATTGGATACGAAGATGGACGGCGTGTCCAGGCAGGCGATGCGCCGATGGTATTGGGCGTAGTCTTGATGGTGCCCGCCCCGGTCGAAGTAGCCGGTGTGAACGATCAGATCGAAATCGGCGGCCCGCTTCTGAATGACCGGCCAGATTTCTTCAAAGGTCTTGTCCGCCTTAAAGTCCATCATCACGGCGTTCACTCCCCGGTCGACCAGCGCCTCATACAGCGCCCCCACGTGGCAACGCTCGTTGTTCATGCGCGCCTGGACATGGAAAAGCTCTTCCAGCACCAGGACCTTGGCGCCAGGCTTCAGCGGAATCCGGCCGGGCCCGTCGCGCAGGATGGTCACGGTTTTGGCGGCGGCTTCGCAGGCCGTCCGGGTCCATTGCCCATCGCTCAGGATTTCACGCGTACGCTCCGGGGGTACAATGCCGCCGCTGCCGTCGAGCAGGCCGCAGCGCTCTTTCGCGGTCAGCACGTGTCCAACGGCCTCTTCCAGGCGTTCTTCCGAAATGGCACCGGTCCGAATGGCCTTCAGTAAGCCCTCGTAGACTTCGCCGCGCAAGGCGTTTTCGTCCTTCAATAAAATCAGGTCCACCCCATTCTGGATGCACTTGACGGCCGCTTCGTCCACGTCGTATTTGGCAACCAGCCCGCCCATGGTGAACGAGTCGGTCATGATCACGCCATCGAAGCCCAGCTCGCCGCGCAGGACATCCTGGATGATGGCCCGCGACAAGGTGGCGATCTCCTGTTCAGGATCGAGGGAGGGATAGATGGAGTGGGCCAGCATAATGGCCGGCAGGCCGGCCTCGATCAGGCGCCTGTAGGGGGCGAGGTGGATGTCGTGCATGCGCTGGCTGTCGTCATCAATGACTGCCACGCCGAAGTGTACGTCGGCGGTGGAACTGCCGCGGCCAGGGAAGTGCTTGCCGGTGGAAATAATCCCCGCCTGGTCAAAGCCTTTCAAGCTTTCCAGCGCATACCGGGCGACATCCTCAGCCTTTGGGGAGTAGCTGCGGGTGCTGATCTCCGGGTTGTCCGGAGCGGTGTTGACGTCAAGCACGGGAGAGTGAATCCAGTTGAAGCCGGCCGCGCGGAGCTGCATGCCGATCGCGTGCGCCACCCGGCGGCACAGGTCAGCGTCATGAGACGCCGCCAGGCCCATCGGGTGCGGGAAGCCTTCGGCGCCGGACGAGAAGAAGTCCATGCTGGTGTTGCCTTCGACGTCGGTGGCGAAGTACAGCGGAATCCCCGCGCCGGATTCCATCGCGCACTCACGCAGGCGGTTCAAGGTCTTCGCATAGGTTTCCGCGCTGACCTGTGCGGACAAGGCGAATTTGGAGCCGTACTCGCGTTCCAGCGGCTCCAGATCGCGCATCACACGCGTTGCGCCCGGGTGATCTGAGCCGAAATAGCGCTTGAATTTGCGGCCGAAGGGCGTAGTCCGGAAGCCGGCCACGCGATATTTGCGGATGGCATCCAGGATGTCCGGATGGGCGTAGGGCCCTGAGAATCCGAAACACAAGAGTTGGCCGATCTTGTCCTCGGTCGATGCCTGGTCGAGAATCTTTTGAACACGGTCGCTGATCATGGTCGTCACCTTTGCCTGTTTCCGGATGGCCTTTCAAATCCCTCTCCAGAATAGGTTGTTGCCCGCCCCGGCGGCAGTAGCGCCGGCAACGGTGTATCTGGGGGCTGGGAACTTCGCCCATCAATTTCAGGGCAAATTTGGTGTGGCTTGCCAATAATTCAAGGCAATGGTGGATCGCGGTCTCGGCTGCCGCGGTCCCGGCCTGGTAGCCCGGGCGGACGCAAAAAAATAGGGCCGCGCTCAGCGGGGGCGCTTGACAGGGCGGCGTCTAAACATTATTATTCCGATCGTGCAGGTTGAGTATAGGAGAAATGATGGCGATTTCGCATAAATGTCAGTACGCGCTCAGAGCGGTGTTCGAGTTGGCCAAGCAGTCCGGGCAGGGTCCGGTGAATGTGGCCAGCATTGCGGAGGCGCAGGCCATTCCGCCGCGTTTTCTGGAGAACATTCTGAACCAGCTCAAGCAGTCGGGGATTGTGGAGTCGAGGCGTGGCAAGGCCGGTGGTTATCTGTTGAGCCGGAATCCCCGGGAGCTGACCATGGGCGAGGTGATCCGTCTGGTCGAAGGGCCCATCGACGTGGTGGCCTGCAATGGTCCGGAAGGTGCCGGCTGTTCGCTGAACGGGATCTGTGTGTTTCTGCCGGTCTGGGAGAGGGCTCGTCAGGCCTTGGAATCGGTGTACGACAACGTGACGTTCGAGGATCTGGTCATCCAGGAGCGCCAGCGCTTGAACGCTCAGGCGCCCATGTACGCGATCTGACAGGCGGGCCGATTTTTTTTGCGGCTAAAACCGACTAGTTCGGTCGGAATTGTAAGATAAAGGCGGTCGTCCGCGGCCGGAGAGGAAGACGAGATGCAAGTAACGGAACAACAGCTGTGGGCCTGGCAGGAGCAGGTGCAGGGTCTGTCTCCGGCACAGGTGCTGGTTTGGACGGTGGAAACCTTCGGTGAGCGGGCGGCTTTCGCCTCGTCCCTGGGGGCGGAGGATCAGGTCTTGACCGACATGGTCGCCAAGCATAGCCGGGAGCTGGCCATTTTTACCTTGGACACGGGGCGCCTGTTCCCGGAGACCTACGAGCTGATGCAGCGGACCGAAGAGCGCTACGATCTGATGATCCGGATTTATTTTCCTGATGCCTCCGAGGTGGAGGCCATGGTGGACGGCGCTGGGATCAACCTGTTCCGCCAGAGCGTGGAGAAGCGCAAGCAGTGCTGCGGGGTCCGGAAAGTGAAACCGTTGCAGCGGGCCCTGTCGGGGCTCGACGCCTGGGTGTGCGGGCTGCGTCGCGAGCAGGCGGTGACCCGGGACGCTTTGGAGGTGGTGGAGTGGGACGAGGCCAACCAGCTGGTCAAGATCAACCCGCTGGCGGCCTGGAGCGAGGACGAGGTATGGGCGTACGTGAAAGCCAACGATGTGCCGGTGAACCCGCTTCACGAACAGGGCTTTCTGAGCATCGGCTGTGCCTGCTGTACGCGGGCGGTCGCTCCCGGGGAGGATGTGCGCGCCGGCCGTTGGTGGTGGGAGAAGCCCGAGCACAAGGAGTGCGGGTTGCATTTTAAGGACGGAAAGCTGGAACGAATGCGAGGCTGAAAGCACCAACCAATAAATGGACTGCATCGCCAAGCGCCTGCCGGGGGCGCGGTAAGGGATTGCCGCACTCCAGGGGGTTTTGATGCAACCGGATCGCTGGAGATGCGCTTTTCCAAAGCGCCAACTAATAAGATGATAACATCCACCGCGCAAGCGGCTTGAAAGGAGACAAGAAATGGATCAGCTGGAAATGCTGGAAGCCAAAAGCGTGCATATCCTCCGGGAGGCCTACCGGGACTTCAAGGGTCTGTGCATGCTGTGGTCAATCGGGAAGGACAGCACGGTGTTGCTGTGGCTGGCGCGCAAGGCTTTTTTGGGCCATGTGCCGTTCCCCCTCGTGCATGTGGACACGGCTTTTAAAATTCCGGAGATGATCGAGTACCGGGACCGCCTGGCCCTGGAGTGGAACCTGAACATGGTTGTGGGGCAGAACAAGGCCGCGCTGGCGGCCAAGCAAACCTTCCCGGATGGAAATGTGGACCGCCTGGCCTGCTGCCGCAACCTGAAAAGCGAGGCCCTCAAGCACACGCTTTCCGGCGAATGGCCCCGGGTGCGAATGAACCACTCGCTGGGCCGGTACGAGCCGGATCCTTCCAAGGAGCCGTACACCGGGGTGATCGTCGGGGTGCGCGCCGACGAGGAGGGTAGCCGCTCCAAGGAACGCTACTTCTCCCCCCGCGACCGGGAGAACGACTGGAACGTGGATGACCAGCCGCCCGAACTCTGGCGGCAGTACAAGACCGACTTCGCGCCGGGTTCGCACGTGCGGATTCATCCGCTGCTGGACTGGACGGAGTTGAACATCTGGGAGTACATCCACCGGGAGTCGATTCCCATCACCTCGCTGTACTTCGACCGCGGCGAGGGTCGGCGCTATCGCTCGCTGGGCTGCTACCCGTGCACCAACGGGGTCGAGTCCACGGCCAAGAATGTGGAAGAAATCATCGAGGAACTGCGCAGCGGCAAGTTTGCCAACATTGCCGAGCGCTCGGGACGGGCTCAGGACGAAGCCGACGGCGGCTCCCTGGAGACCCTTCGCAGAGAAGGATACATGTAATCATGAGCACGAATACCCCTATTGCCGCCCCCGCCAAGACCAGCCTGGCCAGTCTCCGGGAGCAGATGGACCTGGTGGTGGTCGGCCACGTCGACCACGGCAAGAGCACCGTCATCGGCCGGCTGCTGGCCGATACCGGCTCCCTGCCCGAAGGCAAGCTTGAAAAGATCAAGGCCCAGTGCGCCCGCAATGCCCGGCCCTTCGAGTACGCCTTTCTGCTGGACGCCCTCAAGAACGAGCAGGCCCAGGGCATCACCGTGGACGCGGCCCGCTGCTTCTTCAACACCGCCAAGCGGCACTACATCATCAACGATGCTCCGGGGCACATCGAGTTCTTGAAGAACATGGTCACCGGAGCGGCCCGGGCAGAGGCGGCGTTGCTGATTATCGATGCCGAGGAAGGCATTCAGGAGAACTCCAAGCGGCACGGCTATATCCTGTCCATGCTGGGCATTCACCAGGTGTCCGTGGTGGTCAACAAGATGGACCTGGTCGACTACAGCCAGGAGGTCTTCAACAACATTCGCGCCGAGTACCTGCAGTTTCTGAACAATCTCGGGGTGGCCCCGGTCAGCTTTATTCCCGTCAGCGGTCGGGAAGGCGACAACCTGACCGAGCTGTCGGCCAACACGCCCTGGTATACCGGCAAGACGGTTCTGGGGCAGGTCGACGCCTTTGAAACCTACAAGGGGGATGCCGACCGGATCTTCCGCATGCCCGTCCAGGACATTTACAAGTTCACGGCTAGCGGGGACGATCGGCGCATTGTGGCCGGCACCATCGAGACCGGCACCATCCGCCCCGGAGACGAGGTGATTTTCCAGCCTTCAGGCAAGACCTCCTCGATCAAGACCATCGAAGTGTTCAACGCCGAGTGCCCCAACAGCGCTTCCGCGGGACAGGCGGTCGGTTTTACCCTGAACACCCAGATCTATATCAAGCCGGGAGAACTGATGTGCCGGAAGCAAGAGACTTCCCCCCGGGTGGCGACCCGTTTCCGGGCCAACATTTTCTGGATGGGGCATTCGCCGCTGATTGCCGGCAAGCCATATAAGCTGAAGCTGGGAGCCACTCGCGTGCCGGTGGAGCTGGTGCGCATCCTCAATGTGCTGGACGCCTCCGAACTCAGTTCCATCGCGGACAAGAATCATGTGGACCGTCACGACGTGGCCGAGTGCCTGCTGGAAACCTCGCGTCCGGTGGCCTTCGATTTGGCCGAGGAGATCGAGAAGACGGCCCGCTTCGTGCTGGTCGACAACTACGAGATTGCCGGATGCGGTATTATCCTCGACGAGGAGGCGGCCTCGGAGTCTCTGTTGGCCGAGCGGGTCCATCAGCGCGAAATGACCTGGGAGAAGGGGTTTGTCACCCCGGGCGAGCGGGCTGTCCGCTATGGCCATCCCGGCAAGTTCATTCTCTTTGCCGGTCAATCCGCGCAGGTGCCCGAATTGGCCAAGAGGCTGGAGCTGAAGCTGTTTCTGGATCGCTTTCACACCTACTACCTGAGTACAGGCAATGTCTTCGACCACTTGGACCAGGACGATAGCGCGGCCGTGCTGACGCGGGAGGACCAGATTCACCGCCTCGGGGATCTGGGTCGGCTGATGACCGATGCCGGGCTGCTTTTCATCACGACCCTCAAGGATGCGGAGGATTTCGACCTGGAGAAGCTCAAACTGCTCAACGAGCCCAACGAGGCTTTCGTCATCAGCGTGGGTGACAGCAACCTGAATCGCTTCACTCCGCATCTGAGCCTGCCGGCCGATCTGGACATTTCCGAAGCGATCGGGCTGATCATTCAGGAACTCAACAAGAAGGGATATCTGCCAGAATATTCGATCTGATCGAGTGCGGATCTCTGGAGCTGGGCTTTTCCAAAGCGCCCACCATTGCTTGGGGTGCGTCGCCAAGCGCCCGGCGGGCGCGCGGCAAGGGATTGCCGCACCTCCACGGGTCGTCGGATTCACCCGCGACCCTGGAGATGCGCTTTTCCAAAGCGCCCCAAGAGGTTTCCGGGTGAAACGCCGTCCAGTGCGCTTTTCCAAAGCGCCGCTACTGTATGCCACTGATGACCATGGTGCCCGATATGTCGCAGGCTGAGGGCTGCATGGAACCGGCCCCGTTTCGGCCGGGCGTCGGCGGGCTGATCGGTGCCCCCCCGTCGGGGGAAACGGACCGTGAAACATGAAAACCTAGTAGAACTCATGTCAAAACCGGATTTCACAACCAGCGTTGCGTCGGTGGATTTGACCGCCGAGGTCTGCCCCATGACCTTCGTGCGTGCCAAGGTGGCTCTCGAGAAGATTGCCGGTGGCCAGCTGGTGGAGCTGGTCATCCGGGGCGCCGAGGCGCTTCAGGATATCCCCCGCAGCTTAAAGGCGGAGGGGCACCGGATCGAGGCGGTGCAGCGCGAGGCCGATGGCCGCTGCCGGTTGCAAGTTCGCAAAAACGGCCTGGAAGGACAAGTCGCGTGAACGACGACCAGATCAAACGCTATTCGCGCCATATTCTGATGCCGGAGATCGGTGTGGGCGGCCAGCAGGCGCTGTTGGACGCCAAGGTGTTCGTTATCGGAGCTGGCGGCCTGGGGTCTCCTGTGCTGATGTACTTGGCTGCCGCCGGGGTTGGAACTCTGGGTGTGGCCGACGACGATTGCGTGGAGCTGCACAATTTGCAGCGGCAGGTGTTGTACGGCAGCACCGACCTGGGGCGCAACAAGACCGCGGCGGCCGCGGAGCGCATTCGGACGCTGAATCCGGATTGCCGGGTCGGGACCGTGGCCGAACGGATTACCGCCCAGAACATCGGGGACGTCATCGGTGGCTACGATCTGGTGGTCGACGGCAGCGACAATTTTGCCACCAAGTTCATGGTGGCGGACACCTGCTGGCGGCAGGGGATCCGGCTGGTGTCGGCAGGCGTGGTGCGCTTCCAGGGGCAGGTGATGACGCTCGACCCCCGGGACGGCAATCCCTGCTACCGCTGTCTTATGCCGGAGCCGCCGGACCAGACCGGGGCCACCTGCGCCGAGGTGGGGGTTCTCGGGGCGGTGGTCGGCGTGATCGGCAGCCTGCAAGCGGCAGAGGCTGTGAAGGTGCTGACAGGCGCGGGACGCACCCTGGCGACCAGCCTGGTGACCGTCGACGCCCTGACCAACCGGTTCAATGTGATGCAGCGGCGCCGGAATCCGGCCTGCCCGCTGTGCGGAGATAAAATAAAGTAATAAGGCATGCGGGGGCGCTGCCCCCGCACCCCCGCCGGGAGAGTGCCAGCTTGCTGGCACAGGCCGCCAGAGGCGGCAAGGAGCCAAGCGACTGGCAATCGTTGACTCCCCGGACCCCACAATCAG
>JBFJXC010000169.1:0-7764 GCA_041623325.1 Lentisphaeria bacterium
ACAATCTCCAACAACGCCGAGGACGGGTCGCTTTGGTTTTCCAAATGATTGATAGCGGCTCGACGGAGTCTCGCCCTCCAGGAGGCAGGATGCAACAGGGTCAGGTTATGTTCGCGAGGAGGAACCAGACCTTGGGTTGATGGGTTGATGGGTTGATGGGTTGATGGGAGTATGACTCCCCTGTCAACTGATCAACTTACCAACCGATCAACTGCCTTCGTCGGCCAATCGGCGCTTGAGTCGCCTGCCGTGCGGGGTGAGACGGTTTTTCAGCCCCAACTGCGGCACGACCGCATCCTGGCCTGCGGCGCGAATCCCGCTCGGCGGGAGACGAGACGGGCCAACCTCAGGTTGGCAGCGAAGCGGGATTGATGAAAGGTGTGGGTTGCACACGAATGGGCCTTTTCGTGCCTATTCGTGCAATTCGTGGACACGAAGCGTGGCGGCTCTAGAGCCGGTCCTTTTCCCGCTTCGGCATGGCCGCGGCCATGGGCAGCCTGATTCCAAAGACGGAGAGGCAGCTGATGAGGATGGCCGTGGCCAGGGCCTCGTCCAAGTTGCCGATGATCGGGAGGTTGTCCGGGATTTCGACGAAGCCGGCACTGAGGTTCAGAAGGAACAATACGCTGGCTAGAATGCCGATCAAGGCCAGCAGCTTTGACAGATATCGTCGCATGTCAATCACCTGGTTTTGGGACCTTCAGGCGCGTCTTCGGCGCCTTTTCCGGGCACAGTCTACACGGCTGGCGGCGGTTTGGCAAGACAATGGCTTCGTGTCGGGGGGCGCCGGTTGGATTAATGTAATATGGGCCGTTCACACTCGACGGCTCGACGCCTGGACTGCTCAAAGGATGGTCTCTTGCAATTAAGGATGGCCCGGGATAGCGTGGATTCGGGGACGAGGACGACTCCTACCCGCGGTGGAAACACGTTGCCTGTCAATGAAGCAGGAGGCCGAAGATGAAGTATCTCCTCGTGATTTTCTTGGCTATAAGCACTGCCTGGCCCTGCTGGGCTTCGGAAAAGGCCGTCACCTACCAAGTCGATGGCAAAGCCTTTGAAGGTTTTTTTATCAGTCCTTCTCCGGGGGCGCCTCTGGTCCTGCTGATCCATGATTGGGACGGCTTGACGGGGTACGAAATCAAACGGTCCAGAATGCTGGCCGCTTTAGGCTATTCGGTGTTTGCGGTCGACTTGTTTGGTGCCGAGGCCAGGCCGACGTCGATTGAGGACAAGCGCCGGCTTACCGGCGAGTTGTATCAAGACCGCCAGCGAATGCGGACCTTGCTGCGGGCGGGACTGGAAGCAGCCAAGGCCGAAGGGGGAACGGTTCAGAATGCCGTGGCCATCGGCTATTGCTTCGGAGGTGCGGCCGTGCTTGAGCTGGCCAGGTCGGGCGCGGACTTGAAAGGGTTTGTCGCCTTTCACGGTGGCTTGGACACCCCTCCAGGCCAAACGTATGCAGCGACAAAAGGCAAGGTGCTGATACTGCACGGGACAGCGGACGAAAGCGTCACCATGGAGCAGTTTGCCAAACTGGCGGTGGAGCTGGAGAAAAGCGGCGTCCACCATGAAATGATCACGTACAGCGCCGCTCCGCACGCGTTTACCGTGTTTGATTCCGACCGCTATCGAAAGGATGCGGACACCAAATCCTGGCAGCGCTTCATTGGGTTTCTGGAAGAAACGCTTAATTGAGGAGAGTCCGCCAATTTGGGCAATATCTTGAGGAAAGCACGTGCGCCGGCCCGGCAGGATGAGCAACCGCATCGCGACTCCTGATGTGCTCCTGCACTATTTCTCCATGCCGGACGGACCCACGAATGCCACGACTGGCACGAGATGTCCATTCGTGCCATTCGTGGACCTTGAGGCGGCCCTACTTGAACTTGGCGTTCAGGTTGCGCTTGCGCAGCCGGATGGCCTTGGGGGTGACTTCGACCAGCTCGTCGTCGTTGATGTAGGCGATGCACTCTTCCAGGCTCATGATGACCGGGGGGGTCAGCGTCACGCTTTCATCGCTGCCGGAGGCGCGCATGTTGGTCAGCTGCTTGCCCTTGCCGGGATTGACGGTCAGGTCGCTGTCTCGACAGTGTTCGCCGACGAGCTGGCCTCGGTAGACCTTCTGCTGTGGCCCCATGAAGAGCTTGCCGCGGTCTTGGAGCTTCCAGAGCGCGAAGGCCACGGTCGTGCAATCCTGCATGGCGATGAGCACGCCGTTGTTCCGGTTCTTGATGTCGCCGGCATAGGGGCCGTATTCGGCGAAAACATAGTTCATGACGCCCATGCCCTTGGTCTCCGTCATGAATTCGGCTTTGAAACCGAGTAGACCGCGGGTGGGGATCCGGTAGGTGACGCGAGCCATGCCGTTTTCGGTTTCCATGGTCAGCATCTGCCCCTTGCGCTTGCCCAGCTTCTCGATGACCGCGCCGATGTACTTCTCGTCGGCGTCCACGGTCAGCTGCTCGTAGGGTTCCAGTTTCTGGCCGTTTTCCTCGCGCATGATCACCTGCGGACGGGTGGCCCCGAACTCGTAGCCTTCCCGGCGCATGCGTTCGATCAGCACGGACAGATGCAGTTCGCCACGACCGGACACCCGGAACCCCATGCCCTCACCCAGGGCCTCCACCATTAGCGCGGCATCGGAGAGCGTTTCCCGCTCCAGGCGCTCCTTGAGGTGGCGAGAGGTCACGTAGGTGCCTTCCAAACCGGCAAAGGGGGAATCGTTGGGCACGAAATTCATGGAGATGGTCGGCGGATCGATTTTCACCGCTGGAAGGGGGATGGGTTTGAGCGGGTCGGTGTAGGTGACGCCCACGGTCACCGAGTCCATCCCGGCCACCGCCACGATCTCGCCGGTCACGGCCTGTTCGGTGGGAACCTTTTCGTTGCCGTCGAAGCGGTAGATCTTGGTGATGCGGGCCGGAACCAGCCTGCCCGGACCATCGCCGACGACCACGTCCTTGTTGATGTTGAGGGTTCCGGAGGTGATCTTGCCGATACCCAGGCGTCCGAGGTAAGGCGAATAGTCGATGGAGCTGACCAGCAGCTGCAGCGGGCCATTGGGATCGCCCTGGGGCGGGGGCAGATGATCGATGATCTTGTCGCACAGGGGCAGGATGGAGCTGGGCTCGTCGTCGGGCTCGTTGATGGCGTAGCCGTCCTTGCCGGAGGCGTAGACGATGGGGAACTCGAGAATGTGGTCGGGGGCGTCGAGTCGGACGAAAAGATCGAAGACCTGATCGACGACCCAGTCGATGCGGGCGGCCGGCTTGTCGATCTTGTTGATGACCACGATGACGGGCAGCTGCAGGGCCAGGGCCTTTTTCAGAACGAAGTAGGTCTGGGGCATGGGCCCTTCCTGGGCGTCCACCAGCAGCAGAACGCTGTCGGCCATTTTCAGGACGCGTTCGACCTGGCCGCCGAAGTCGGCGTGCCCGGGAGTATCGATGATATTGAAGACATGGTCGCGGTACTTGAAGGCGCCGTTCTTGGAGGCAATGGTGATGCCGCGCTCGCGCTCCAGGTCCATGGAGTCCATGAGGCGCTCTTCGACGGCCTGGTTTTCGCGAAACATGCCGGTTTGCTTGAACAGTTCGTCCACCAGGGTGGTCTTGCCATGGTCGACGTGGGCGATGATCGCCACGTTACGGATCTTGCTCTGGTTCATTCGGGCTCTCTTTAAGGGAATGTGCGTCCGCCGATTCCGCCAAGGCGGGGCTCCGGAGTGGAAGGGTTCTATGGCGGGCAAAAGGATTCTAATATACACGCTCATCCGCGCATTTTCCGCCAATGGCAAAAGGAAGATCGCCACGGACGGCCAAAGGCACCCTCTCCGCCGTGGCCGTTTCCGCACGAATCCCCTGGAGCGGAATCCGGCTGGCCGCCTACGTTCCTTTGAATTCGGCGACCAGCGCGGCGACGGAGGCCTTGGCATCGCCGAAGAGCATGCGGGTATTGGGTTTGAAGAAGAGGGGGTTGTCGACCCCGGAAAAACCGGCGCTGAGGGTGCGCTTGAGGACGATGCAGGTTTTGGCCTGATCGACATTGACGATGGGCATGCCGTAGATGGCGCTGCTGGCGTCCTCGCGGGCGGCGGGGTTAACCACGTCGTTGGCCCCGATGACCAAGGCCACGTCGACACTCTGCATGGTCGGATTGACATCCTGGGGTTCAGCCAGCAGGTCGTAGGGCACGTTGGCCTCGGCCAGCAGCACGTTCATATGCCCGGGCATACGGCCGGCGACGGGGTGGATGACGTAGCTGACCTGGCATCCATTGGCTTGCAGAAGCTCCCCCAATTCGCTGACGGCATGCTGGGCCTGGGCCACGGCCATGCCGTACCCCGGCACGATGGCCACGTGCTGCGCGGCCTCCAGAAGCAGATAGGCATCCTGGGGGGAGATCGGCCGGGCCTCGCCCTGCACCTGGTCGGCGGCCTTGCCGGCGGCCACGCCCACCCCCGCGAAGAGAACATGGCCGATGGAGCGGTTCATGGCCCGGCACATGATACCGGTCAGAATCAGACCACTGGCCCCGACCAGGGAGCCGGAAACGATCAGCACGGTGTTCAAAAGCACGAATCCGGCCGCGCAGGCGGCCAGGCCCGAGTAGCTGTTCAGCAGAGCGATGACCACCGGCATGTCGGCGCCGCCGATGGGAATGGTGCTGCCAATGCCCAGAATCAGAGCCAGAATGATCAGAGCGGCAAGCAGGCCTGGCATGTGGCCGGCTTCCGCGGCGAATCCTGCTCCGCACAGGATGGCCCCGGCCAGCAGCAGGCCGTTGACGAGTTTCTGGCCCCGGAACAATAACGGCTTGCCCGAGACGAATCCCGCCAGCTTGACCACGGCCACAAGGCTGCCGCTAAAGGTCACCCCACCGATGAGCACCGCCGCGGCAACGGCTATCAGCGTGCCCGCCGGGGACTGGGGATTGTAAAGGTACTCGGCGCAACCGACCAGGAGACTGGCCCCGCCACCGAAGCCGTTGAACAGGGCCACCATTTCGGGCATGCCGGTCATTTTCACTGCCTGGGCGGCCACGGCGCCGATGATGCCGCCGACTGCCAGCCCGGCCAGAATCCATTGAAACGAGAGTCCCCGGGTGGTCAGGGTCGCCACGATGGCAATCAGCATGCCCAGGGCGGAAAGCCGGTTGCCCCGTCGGGCCGTCTCCGGCCTGGTCAGCATCTTCAGGCCTAAAATGAAGAGAATGGCCGCGCCCAGATAGGCCAGGTTGCGAAAAAGCAGTGCCGTCATGAGGGTGTCTTTTCGGGTTTCGGGTTTTGGGTCTTGAGGATCCGACCAGTCGGACGAGGCGGACTGTGGGTCTGTAGGGCGGTTTTCATGGTTGCGGTTCGTCCTTTTTGGGCCCGTATCGGAACATGGCCAGCATGCGGTCGGTGACCCAATAGCCTCCCACCACGTTGATGGCGGCCAGGGCCACCGCGACCGTGCCCAGCACCGTGAGAAAGACGCTCCCACCCCGGCCGGCGGCCAGCAGAGCTCCGACGATGGTGATGCCTGAGATGGCGTTGGATCCGGACATGAGCGGGGTGTGCAGCTTGGAAGGGACCTTGCTGATCAGCTCAAGGCCCAGAAAGATGGCCAACATAAAGGTGAAGAACAGCAGTGACACGTCCATCTTCAGTTCCCTCCGTTTCAGACAAACAAGGGGTTGACGATCCGACCCCCCTGGGTAGCCAGGGCACCGCGCAGAATCTCGTCCTCCCGTTTGAGTACAAACTCCTTGCGCTCCTTGTCCCAAAAGTGTTCGACCAGGTTGCCAAGGTTGTTCGAGTACACCTGGCTAGCGTGAACCGGGACCCGCCGGGACAGATTGCGAAAGGCCAATACCCGGACGGACCCAACCATGGTTTCCTGGCCGATGGCCGCGCAGGCCACGTTGCCGCCGGTGTCCGCGGCCGCGTCGACGACCACGCTGCCCGCTTTCATGCCCCGGACCATCTCCTCGGTGACGATCACCGGGGCTTTTTTCCCGAAGACCTGGGCGGTGGTGATGACCACATCGGCATCGGCGCAGTGCTTTTGCAGGGCCTGCCGCTGGGACTCTATCTGCTGGTCGGTCAGGGCCTTGGCGTACCCCTGTTCAGTCTGGCCGGTTTCTCCGAGTTTGATCTCCACGAAACGCGCCCCGAGGGAGCGCACTTGTTCGGCGGCGGTCGGGCGGGTGTCGTAGGCCTGCACCCGCGCCCCCAGACGGCGGGCGGTGGCGATGGCCTGCAGCCCGGCCACTCCGGCTCCGACCACCAAGACGCGGGCGGGCTGCAGGGTGCCGGCAGGGGTCATCATCATGGGAAAAAGACGAGGCAGGCGTTCGGCGGCCAGAATGACGGCCACGTAGCCTGCCAGGTTGGCCTGGGAGCTGAGGGCATCCATTTTTTGGGCCAGAGTGGTGCGGGGCATCAGCTCCATGGCAATGGCATCGACCGACTTCTCGGCCAGGAGTCGAAGCACGGAGGCATCGGTGAAGGGATCCAGAAAGCTGATGTGAAGGCAACCGGGTTTGAGAATGTCTACCTCCCCGGGCGACGGCTTGTTGAGACGCAGGACCAGGTCGGCCGATTTCAGGCCCTCCTCCCGGGGGCGCGTGGCTCCGGCTCCGGCCTCCATGTAGGCCGAATCGGAAACCCCCAGGGCCGCACCCAGCCCCGGTTCGACCGAAATCTCGCAGCCCAGGCCGCTCAACTGGCGCACCGTTTCCGGCAGGAGGGGCACCCGGGTTTCCTCGGAATCGTCTTCCCCTGGAACATAGATCTGCATGCCGGTCCTCCCGATTACCTCCACTGACACTTCGGCTGGCATGTGTCCGATACCATTAACAAAGTCACCGAAGCCCTGAAAGGCAAATTTCGGGTGGAGGTGTCCAGGGATTGAAAGCCGCGGGCCAACCGCTAAACTACCTGCCCGCCATTTGCCGAAAAACCCCGGAAAGGAATCCGATGTTCAAACAAATCGTCTTGATGAGCCTGGTAACGCTGATTCCGGCGTTGGAGCTGCGCGCCTCGATCCCTTACGGGATATTCGGAAGCGAGGCCTGGGGCATCACCCCGGGCATGATGCCCTGGTGGATGGTCATGCTGGTCTGCGCTCTGGTGAACATTCTTCTGGGGCTGGCCGTATTCTGGATCCTGGCCCCCATCCTCAAGTGGCTGGAGAGTTTCTCCTGGTTCAGTAGCCATTTGGAGCCAATTCTGGAGCGCACCCAGAAGAAACTCAAGCCCTACGTGGACAAGTACGGGGAGTTCGGCGTGGCTGTGTTCATCGGCATTCCGCTACCGGGCAGCGGGGTCTACACCGGGGCGGTCGGGGCGTTTCTGCTGGGGCTTGACCGCAAGAAGTTCGCCGTGGCCAATGTGATCGGCGTGGCCATCGCCGCGGCCGTGGTCACGGCCGTTTCCCTGATGCTAAAGGCCGGGGTCAACCTGCCTTGGCTGGAATGGATCCTGAAGCATTAGAATTTGGCCACGTGGACATCGCCGGAGAGGATTTCCTGCTCGCGGCCATCGGGGGTGCGCATCATCAGGAAGCCTCGCTTGGAGATACCCATAGCCTGGCCGCTGATCGTACCGGCCGCGGTCTCGACAGTGATGGTGTTGCCCTTCAGGATGGAGAAGCGGTCCCAGTCCGCCTGCAGACTGTCCAAGCCCTGGACCAACCAGGCCTCGTAGGCCGCCTCCAACTCCTCGAGCAGGGCGGCCACCAGCCTGGGCCGGGATAAATCGCGGCCGGCCTCGATGGC
>JBFJXC010000170.1:0-7739 GCA_041623325.1 Lentisphaeria bacterium
ACCCTCTTTCTGGACGAGATCGGCGAGATCAGCCCCGCCCTCCAGGTGCGCCTGCTGCGCGTGCTACAGGAGCACTGCTACGAACCGCTGGGCGCAATCCAGTCCGTCCAGACCCGGGCCCGCATCATCGTGGCCACCAACCGCGATCTGGCCGACCAGGTAAAGAAGGGCCACTTCCGCCAGGATCTCTTCTACCGAGTCAACATCATCCCCATGGAGCTGCCCCCACTCCGCCGGCGCAAGGAGGATATTCCGTTGCTGGCCGAGCATTTCGTGGAACGCTTCAACCGCCTCCAAAAACGCAGCCTGTCCGGCATTGCCCCCGAGGCCCTCTCCCTGCTCGCCGCCCACGACTGGCCGGGCAATGTCCGGGAGCTGGAGAACGTCATCGAACGCGCCTTCGTGCTCTGCTCCGGACAATGGATCGGCGTCGAGCACCTCCCCGAGCAGCTCACCGGGCTGCAGCCGCGCTCGACCAAAACCGGCGACATGGTCTCGGTCAAACGCCTGGCCGAGAAGCAGTCGATCCTCGCCGCCCTCAAGCGCAACCGCAACAACCGCGCCGCCGCCGCCCGCGAACTGGGCATCCACAAAACCACCTTCTACCGCAAGGCCAAGGCCCTGGGCATCGCCCTCCCCGACCAAAACGGCCGCAACCCCCGAAGCCATTAAGCAAGAAACCGCCTAGAAAAACAACATCATGTTCAGGCGGGGGGGAGGCAAACCACTAATCGACACTGATCTTCGCTAATCAGAGGACCGCACCAAAGCCAAAAGACGCTTTTTGTCCGGCGAGCAAACCTGTACCAGCGAACCCTGGCCCACCCCTGGCAAGCCGCCCCGGCCACCGGCAGCCGATGGCCCTTCCTTTAATATCCGACTGAAATGCCACGCCAGATGGCTTTTCAATTCGCCTCCCTCCGACATCCCCCGGCCGGATAAACAGTCGCTCCGGGCATGGTATGCTTTTTGTTGCAAAGAACGGGTAGATCACCAGGCGGCCGGAGCGCAGCGTAGGCCGTCTGGTGCATCTGGCTTGTTCGCGTGCCTTGTTCAATGCACGGCGTGAAGCTCTTCCCGAAGCACCCGCCGGAGAGTGTCCTCCAGAGGTTCTCGGCGACTTTCGACGTACTCGCGCAAGGCACTGTTGATCAGGGTTTGGTAGTTGCCGCCACCGGAAGCGTGAACTTCCTGCCGGAACCACTGAACCAAATCCCGGTCAAGGCGGATCGTGATGCGTTCCTTGTTGGGGGCAGCCGGAACGACTGCACCGCGCTTAGCTGAACTGAAATCATATTCCTGTTTCATGGTCCGGCCTCATACTGCCTGCGCTCGGATCGAGTGGCACGACGCGCGGAGATCAGCCTCACGCAATCTCCACGCCATGTGTAAACGACCACCAGAACCCGACCCAAGCTGTCCATACCCATTGTGACGAATCGCTCCTCGGCCTCGCGTTGATCCTCAAGCGTAAGAGCCGACGGGTCTTCCAGCACCGAGACAGCATCGGCAAAGTCAACACCGTGCTTGCGCCGGTTAGTCTCGCCTTTTTGGCTATCCCATTCGAAGCTCATGACACAATGTATGCATAATCAGTGCACAAGGCAAGTCGCCGCATCTCTGCGGTTCATCCGAGAGAACGTGTGCATCAGTGGGCGGCCGGAGCGCAGCGTAAGGCCATCCACTGCATGCAATTGTTCAGTGAAGCTTATTCTCGCATTTTCCAATAATCAGGGTGCTGATGTAGATGCATTACCGCGAGAATGCGCACATGATCCGGCAAGACGTTGTAGATGACGCCGTAAGGGAAATGACTGAGTTGATGGCGCCGGTAATCTTCGGTCAAAATTGGCCATGCAGAAGGCCGAGATACAATTTCGTAAACAATACGATCATAGTCGGCTAGAAACCGACCCCCTAACCCCTCACACTGATCCTCATAGTAAACCGCTGATTTGATGAGCTCTTTCTCGACTTCGGCATGGTAAATCAGCCTGCGCATCGAATGGCCTCGCGCGCAGCGGCCATAACCTCTCCATGCTCACGGACCTCAGCGACGCCGTCAGTGAGTTCCGCATCACGTTGCTTGGCCACGTCGAGCCATGCCGCCTCATAGGATACCGTCTCTCCCTCGTCGAGACTATCTAGCAGAAGATCGGCGAGAATGGCGCGTGAGCGTACGGGAAGCCCCAAGGCCAAGCTTGATATATCTTTCACTGTCACGCTCATAACTTGCCTCCTAATCCACAAGCGGTGTTCCGCTATTAATATGTGCCGAAGCCACTGTCTTGGCAATTGCCTTTCTTCCGTACCGAACGCTAGAGTTCACCGGCTTCTGGACCGAGTCCTCGGCGGCGCATTTGCTCCGCAAATTCGGTGACAAGGGGGGAGGCCAGGGAGTCCGGTGCAACGACTTGTTGAACGCGCGGCTCTTCCCCCGCTACGGGTGAAAAGTAGCGACCCGGCGGGGAGGCTGCAAAAGCGGCAAGGAGGAATTTCGAGAATTGCGCGAGGCAGATCGCTTGCTCTTCGCGGTCTTCCGGCCGCCTGGCGCCGCCCCCGGGACCGGAATCCGTGTGGTCGGCCGCCGCCCGCGAACTGGGCATCCACAAAACCAGCTTCTACCGCAAGGCCAAGGCCCTGGGCATCCCCCTGCCCGACCAAAACGGCCGCTCCCCCCGGAACCATTAAGCCTGCATGAACCGCGCCATCCTGTGCGGCAACATCATTTTCGGGTCCGTGGTAGAGGGCAAACCACTAATCCGCGCCCATTTTCGCTAATCGGAGTGCATCACCATCGCCCAATAGTGGACTACAAGTCCAACACGAAACCGATGGAAAGGACACCGCTCTCATCTGCCACGTGGATATTGGGTATTCATTTCGGCCGTCCCGGCCGCCACTCATGCGATGGGTGCAGACTGGCTACTAATCTCCGCAGCCAATAGTAGCCAAAACGCACCTATCAGACCCCGCCACCCCGATGTTGGCATTCGCCTCATCCACCTAATCCGCAGCCGGATACGAAGCGCACACCCCAGCTGTCGCCACACCTGGCACGTTGCCTGCTGTTAGCGTGGCATGAAAGCAGCCGTCACAATCTGGAATGGCCGGATCGCGCCCGTCTTCGACGTGGCGGGGCGGGCCCTGCTGGTTGATCTGGACGGCCACGCGGTGCTGTCGGAGACGGAGGTGGCTCTACCGGCCGCCGAAGCCATGGAGAAGGTCGCCTTTTTGGCGGACCAGCAGACGGAGGTTCTGGTGTGCGGGGCGATGTCGCGGGCGGCGCGTTGTGCGGCCGAGGCCTACGGGCTGAAGGTTCACGCCTTTTTGTCGGGAGATATTGACGATGTTCTGCAGGCTTTGCTGGCCGACAAATTGGAGGAGACCGCCTTTGTCATGCCCGGCTGCGGCCGCCGTCGCGGACCCTGCGCGGAGCGGGGGCGAGGACGGAAGGAAGGGGTGAATGGTGAATGGGGGTGTCGGGTCTGAAGCGACAGCGGAAATCCGCCTCAGGCGGATTCGGGTGCCGGGAATATCATCATCGCGCTCGTGATCGACTAGTCGGGTTTCAGTGTTCAGTGGTTCAGGGGTTCAATCGTAATCGCGCTCGTAATCGCGCTCGTAATCGGGTGATCCTGAAACCGATAAAAGTTGGTGGGTAATAAAAAAAAGGAGGTGCATCATGCCACGTGGAGACCAAACAGGACCGATGGGAATGGGGCCGAGAAGCGGACGAGGCCCAGGCAACTGCGCTGGGTTCGCAGTTCCGGGCTACAGCAACCCTGCCGCTGGCAGAGGAATGGGCATGGGAGGTGGCTTCGGTCCCGGCTGGGGCAACCCGGTCGTGGCCGCGCCGATGCCGGAGAAGGAACTGCTGTCCCTCCAGGCCAAGGCGTTGGAGCAGCTGCTGAATGCAGTAAAGAAGAGTCTGACCGACTTGGATACGGCCCGTAACGACTAAGCTGATAAGCAACAATCGTCACCGGCGGACCTGCTGATTTCCTGCGGCGCCGCCGCTCTGGAGTGCTCAAGCCTGCTTGAGCTTTCCAAAGGCGGGACATGTCCCGCCAGGCGAGACAGGCCTCGACGTACTAAAGCGCGAAGGCAACGGCGCGGCCGATGAGAGCGCGATTAGGAGCGCGATGACGAGCGCGATTAGGAGTAACAACGTGGAGAATATCATGAAAATAGCCCTGACGACCGCCGGCACGTCGCTGGAGGATGCTCTGGACAGCCGCTTCGGGCGCGCCCCGACGTTTCTGATCTACGACGACCAGGCCGACACCTTCGAGCTGGTGGACAACCAGCAGAACCTGAACGCGGCCCAGGGGGCGGGCATCCAAGCCGCGCAGAACGTGGCCCGTACTGGGGCGACCGCAGTCATCACCGGGCACTGCGGCCCCAAGGCCTTCCGGGTGTTGACGACGGCGGGCATCGCCATCTACAACACGACTGCCGAAACCATGCGGGAAGCGCTGCAGGCCTTCCAGACAGGCGACTTGAAGGCGGCCGGTTCGGCCGATGTCGAGGGGCACTGGGTATGAAACTGGCAATAGCCTCCGGCAAGGGGGGAACCGGCAAAACCACGCTATCCGTGGCATTGGCGTTGGCCGCCGATCGGCCGGTCAGTCTCCTGGACTGCGATGTGGAGGAACCCAACGGCCACATTTTTTTAAGGCCACAGATCGAAAAGCGGGAGCGGGTGGTGGTGCCGGTGCCGGTGATCGACGACGAAGCCTGCACCGGTTGCGTACAATGCTCGAGCTTCTGCCAGTTCAACGCCTTGGTCTGCCTGGGCAGCAAGACACTGGTCTTCCCCGAACTGTGCCACAGCTGTGGCGGGTGCACCAAGGTCTGCCCGACCGGGGCCATTTCGGAAGAAGACCGCGAAATCGGGTCGGTGGAGTGCGGCCACGCCGACGGAGTCGATTTCATCCAAGGCTGCCTGGATGTCGGCCACGCCATGTCGCCGCCGGTTATCCGGGCCGTGAAGCACCATATCGATCCCGACACGCTGACCATCCTCGACTGCCCCCCGGGAACCTCATGCCCGATGATCACCGCCGTCCGCGACGCCGATGTCGCGGTGCTGGTCACCGAACCCACCCCCTTCGGGCTGCACGATCTAAAGCTGGCCGTGGAGACCATGCGGGATCTGGGCCTGCCCTTTGGAGTCGTGGTCAACCGTTCCGACGCCGGCGACGACCTGGTGCGCCGCTACTGCGAAACCGAAGCCATCCCGATTCTGCTTGAGATTCCCGAAGACCGCCGGGTGGCCGAAGCCTATTCGCGCGGCCAGTCCTTGCTGGACGCGGCTCCCGATCTGCGCCCCCGCCTGCGGGACGTGCTCACGGCCGCCAGTCAACTTCAAAGAGGGAACCAACCATCATGAAGGAATTGGTGATCATCAGCGGCAAAGGGGGCACAGGCAAGACCAGCCTCACCGCCGCCTTTGCTGCCTTGGCAAAGAACGCAGTTTTCGCGGACTGCGATGTGGACGCGGCCGACCTGCACCTGATTCTCGCCCCCCAGATTAAGGACCGGCATGATTTCTTCAGCGGCCGGGAGGCCATCGTCCGGCCCGCCGACTGCACCGGCTGCGGCCAATGCCAACAGCACTGCCGCTTCGAGGCCATCCAGGCCGACAACAACGGAACCTATCGGATCGACCCGGCCGGCTGCGAAGGCTGCGGGGTCTGCGTCCACTTCTGCCCGGCCAACGCCATCGACTTCCCGGAACGGCACTGCGGCCAGTGGTTCGTTTCGGACAGCCGCTTCGGCCCCATGGTGCATGCCCGCCTCGGCATTGCTGCGGAGAACTCGGGCAAACTGGTCAGCGTGGTCCGCCAGGAGGCCAAAAAGCGTGCAGAAAAGCAGCAGGCCGACTGGTTGCTGGTGGACGGCCCGCCAGGCATCGGCTGCCCGGTTATCGCCTCGATCACCGGGGCGGACGCGGTTTTGGTGGTAACCGAACCGACCCTCTCCGGGAAACATGACTTTCACCGGGTCCTGGATTTGGCCAAGCATTTCAAAATCCCCGTGTTCCTCTGTCTGAACAAGTGGGACATCAACCCGGAGATGACCGAGCGCATCGAAACGCTAGGAACCAATCAGGGGGCGAGGCCGCTGGGCCGCATCCCCTACGACAAGGCGGTGACCGCCGCCCAGATTGCCGGACAGTGCGTCGTGGAATGCGGCCACGGTCCGGCGGCAACCGAAATCCGAAACATATGGAAGAAACTATGTCAGACCATGCCATGAGCGACTCGTCGGAATGCACCGGCACCTGCGGAACCTGCGCCCAGGACGGCTGCGCGGAACGCACCGAAGCCCCCGCCCAGACCTGCGGCGGCAACCAGGATCAGGCCGCCCTGAAAAACCGTATGGCCAAGATCAAGCACAAAATCATCGTGCTCTCCGGCAAGGGGGGCGTCGGCAAAAGTACGGTGGCGGTCAACCTGGCCACGGCCCTGGCCATGGAAGGCCGGGACGTGGGCCTGTTGGATGTGGACATCCACGGCCCGAGCGTGCCGACCATGCTGGGTCGCTTCGAGGCCCCGGTTCAGAACACCGCCACCGGAATCAAGCCGGTCAGCGTGGACAGCATGAAAGTCATGTCCATCGGCTTCCTGTTGCAGGACCGCGACGATGCCGTGATCTGGCGCGGCCCCATGAAGATGGGCGTGATCCAGCAGTTTCTTCAGGATGTGGAATGGGGCGAACTGGACTACCTGATTATCGACTCCCCTCCCGGCACCGGCGACGAACCCCTATCCGTCTGCCAGCTGATCGACAACCCCACCGGGGCCGTGGTGGTGACCACGCCCCAGGAGGTAGCCGCCGCCGACGTGCGCAAGTCCCTTAACTTCTGCAACCAGCTCGGCATTCCAGTGCTGGGACTGGTCGAGAACATGAGCGGCTTTGTCTGCCCGAAATGCGGGGAAGTCACCGAGATTTTCAAGGTCGGCGGTGGCCAGCGCCTGGCCGACACCTTCCAGGTTCCGTTGCTGGGCTGCATCCCCATCGATCCGAGCGTCGGGGCCGCCTGCGACGACGGCACCCCCTTCATCTACCACCATGCCAACTCCCCCGCCGCCAAGGCCTTTGCCGGGGTGGTCGCGCCCATCCTGCGTCTGACCGAGACGAAAAAAACCAAATCGCAAACAGCCGCCAGTACCAAGGAGAATACCATGAGAATCGCCGTACCGGTAGCCGAGGGTAAATTGGCCATGCACTTCGGGCATTGCGCCACCTTCGCCCTAGTCGACGTGGATACTGAGAACAAAACCGTGCTCGGTCGCGAGGACGTCCCGGCCCCGCCCCACCAGCCCGGACTGCTGCCCCCCTGGCTGGCCGAGCGCAACGTGAACCTGGTCATCGCGGGTGGCATGGGTCAGCGCGCCCAGGCCCTCTTTGCCGAGCACGGCATCACGGTGCTGGTCGGTGCCCCGGCCGAGACCCCAGAGGACGTGGCAACACAATATCTGGCCGGAACCCTGCAGACCGGGGCGAACGTGTGCGATCATTAGATCGATAGCTGCAATATCCAATATCCAACACTCAACTCCCAAGTCTCAAGGAAAAGGACCTCGAAATTGGACATTCCGTGTTGGATACTGGACGTTTCTTCGCTCGCGCGCTAACGGTCCCACTCGAGCTGCCTTTTCCACTGGGCACCCAACTGTTGAACGGTTTGGCCGGTCAGTTCTTTCCACAGGTCCTCGCGGTAGCGGCCC